>CAYHFU010000030.1:0-6828 GCA_964355985.1 uncultured Candidatus Saccharibacteria bacterium
GTCGAACGAGCTTGCGAATGTGAG
This sequence comes from uncultured Candidatus Saccharibacteria bacterium, assembly GCA_964355985.1. Taxonomy (GTDB): domain Bacteria; phylum Patescibacteriota; class Minisyncoccia; order Phycocordibacterales; family PALSA-1337; genus C7867-002. The sequence goes on from CAYHFU010000030.1 coordinate 25, forward strand.
ACACTTCGTCGCGCCGAGGAGGGAGAGGCGGGCTTGGTTTTTCGCCGTTTTTTGATAGACTTGAGTGCATGAAGATACTAATAGCCACAGGGATTTATCCGCCCGACATCGGGGGGCCGGCGACTTATTCGAAGTTACTGAACGATGAATTGCCGAAGAGAGGGATCGGAGTTGCAATACTTTCGTTCGGTGAAGTGCGGAAGCTTCCAAAAGTTATTAGACATTGCGCGTATTTCTTCAAGTTACTCAAAAGGTCGAAAGGTTGCGACATTATTTACGCGCAAGATCCCGTGTCTGTCGGTTTACCAACCCTCTTAGCTTGCAAGATCACAGGCAAGAAGTTTTTCATCCGTGTGGCCGGGGACTACGCTTGGGAGCAGGCGGCGCAGAGGCATGGAGTCGAGGATTCAATAGATGAATTTCAAAAGAAAAAGTACGGCTTTCGGACGGAGCTTTTAAGATCAGTCCAAAGATTCGTAGTCGGCCGCGCGCATACGGTGATTACTCCCAGTATTTATTTCAGGAGTTTAGTGGCGGGCTGGAGTAAGCGGCAAAAAAGGGTGTTTCATATTTACAACGGCATTGAATTCCCGGCGATTACGCAATCAAAGAACGATGCGAGAAATCAGTTGGGAATTCCCAGTAACTCATTGGCAGTAGTTTCTGCAGGGAGATTGGTACCATGGAAGGGATTCTTCAAGTTGATTGATGTGATTGAAAATCTGACGAAATCCGCAACGGCAAAGTCGCATTACAAGCTTTATATTATCGGAGACGGTCCCGACAGATCGTCGCTTGAGAAATATGTCGCGGACAAAGATCTCAAATCAAATGTCGTACTAACGGGTTCAATTCCAAGACAAAGACTGTTTTCTTACCTGATTGCCGCGAATGCGTTCGTCTTGAATACCTCATTTGAGAGCTTCTCGTTTCAGATAGTCGAAGCGATGCACGCCGGAGCGCCCGTTGTTTCCACGGACATTGGTAACATTGCGGAAATAGTCGAAGACGGCAAATCGGGAATACTTTTGAAACCGGACGACAAGGAAGCGTTTGAGGCGGCCATATTGAAAGTAATGAATGAGCCGCGGTTCCGTGAAGAGATGGTTGCGAACGCGCGGGAGAAGTCCAAGTTCTTTTCAATTAATCGCACACTTGATGAATTGTGCAAGCTCCTTGAAGTTTAAATGCCATGAATCCAAAAAAATTACTGATGATTTCAACTGATCGCAAGATCTTCGAGGAGGGGAGTGCGGTGAGGGCGCGCATGGCGGAATATGCAAAAAATTGGAACGAGATGCACATCGTTGTGTTTCAAAAGCAATACGGTGGATCAATAACACCGCACTCTCTCGGCGACAGCAGCTCCTCCGTCTCGTCGCAAGCTCCTCGCGGAGGACTGCTCTCGCCTGCGAGTGCGGCTATCGCGAGCTCCGGGTTTGATTCTGACAATTTAAATGCGTTAGCCGCCTCGACCGTCGCAGCCAGCGACAAGTCTCGACTTTTGCGTAGCGAAGCGGAGCAAAACGAAGAGACTTCGTCGTGGCGAGGAGGGAGAGGTGGTGCTGTTGCGTTAAATGACAATTGTTGGGCATATTCAACAGAGTCCATTTTTCAATTGTTGTATCCGCTTGACGCCATAAGACTCGGTAGATTCATAACCAAACGCAGAGAAATCACGCACATCACTTGCCAAGACCCGTTCTTGACGGCGATGGCGGGGATTTCACTCAAGAAACAATTCAAGGACAAGGTGCAACTGGAATTGCAACTACACACGGATATCGCCAGTCCATATTTTAGTCATTCGGTCTTGAATGGGATTCGAAAATTCATGGCGCTGTCGTATCTGCCGAGAGCGGACTCGATTCGCGTAGTTTCCAATCGATTGAAGAATTATTTGATTGAGAAACTAAAGATTGAAGAGTCGAAGATAACCGTGCGGCCGATAACAGTTGATGTAGAGTGGATCAAGACCGCGCCGATCACCGTCAACCTTCACGATAAATATCCTCAATTCGAGAAAATCGTCTTGATGGCTTCGCGGTTCGAGAAGGAGAAGAACATAGAACTTGCAATTCATTCTTGGAAAAAGGTAGTGGAGAAAATACCTAAGGCAGGATTGATAATCGTCGGACTAGGGTCGGAAGGGCCAAAACTTCGATCTTTATCTTTGAAGTCGGGATTGAGAGATTCGATTAAATTCGAGCCGTGGGTAAGTAATGGTACACTGGCGTCATATTACAAGACCGCAGACGCTTTCCTGTCCACTTCATTGTTTGAGGGTTATGGAATGACATTTATTGAAGCGCAGGCGGCCGGATGTCCGATAATTTCGACGGATGTGGGAGTGGCGAAGGAAGTTGGAGCAAAGATAGTGGAGTTCAAAGAGGAAAGTGTGGCAGAGGCGGTCGTTGAGACATTCAAGAGATCAAAATGAAATTACTCATAATCACGCAGAAAGTAAACAAGAACGATCCTGTACTAGGATTTTTCCACCGATGGATAATCGAGTTCGCCAAGTATTTTGAATTCGTTACCGTCATCTGTTTGGAGATGGGCGAGTACGATTTACCCGATAATGTAAAAGTATTGTCGCTTGGCAAGGAGGAGAGACAATCGCGACTCCAATACTTGATCCAGTTCTATTGGTACGCGCGGCACGAGCGGAAAAATTACGATGCGGTGTTCGTGCACATGAATCAGGAATATCTGATACTGGCGGGCTGGCTGTGGAGACTCGTTGGCAAGAAGGTGACGATGTGGCGTAATCACCATGAAGGTTCGTTTTTGACCGATTTGGCGGCGATGTTTTGCCACAAAGTGTTTTGCACTTCCAAGTATTCATACACGGCCAAATACAAAAAGACGGTCATTATGCCCGTGGGAATCGACACGGAGTTATTCAAGCCGGTTGTAGAAGTTGATCGCGTGAAAAATTCAATCTTATTCCTTGGCAGAATTTCGCCGTCAAAGAGGCCGGACATTCTCGTTGATTCTTTGAAAATTCTCAAAGAGAAAAATATCAATTTCACCGCTTCAATTTACGGCAATCCGCCTGCTGGCAGCGAGAAGTACTACGAGTCGTTAAAAGATAAGGTCGTAGGGTGCGGCTTGGCGGACGAGATCAAGTTTCATTCCGGCATCCCAAATCACGAGACGACGACGGTTTATTCAAGGCATGAAATATTCGTGAACTTGAGTCCGAGCGGTATGTACGATAAGACGATATTCGAAGCGATGGCGTGCGGATGTTTGTCCATATCGTCGAACAAAAATCTGGATGGAATGATTGACGGATCTCTTTTGTTTGAAGAAGGTGATGCGGATTCTTTGTCAGATAAACTCCAAGCGTTGCTTACAGCAGCTGAAGGTGATAAAGACAAGTTGCGCCGAGAGTCGGTCGAGTTGGTAGATTCGAAGCACAGTCTCTCAATGCTTGCTCAGTCGGTGCGCGATGCCGTAGAATCAATCGCGTAACCAATCAGATGATCGACTGGGCAAAAGACAAATACGGCGAATTGAACGGCAAATATCCGACTCATGCCAAAATTGGCCGTTATCTTATAGCAGGCGGCACGGCGGCTTTTACTAATATCGCGCTTCTCTTCGTCTTTACGGATTTCCTCGGCATTTGGTATATCGCTTCGGCGATCATGGCTTTCATCCTCGCCTTTATCGTAAGCTTCACTCTGCAGAAATATTGGACTTTCCAGGACGGGTCGAAAGATCAAATTCACAGACAGGCAGTGATTTACTTGACTGTCGCCGTGGTCAACCTGCTTGTGAATACAGGTTTACTTTATCTGCAAGTGGAATATTTGGGCGTTTACTATATATTTGCCCAATTGATCGCGAGCGCTCTCATAGCAGTCGAAAGTTTTTTCGTGTATCAGATCTTCATATTCAAAAAGAAATCAGTGATCGAATCGGATAACATCGCGCCAATCTCACAATAATTTATGATTGTCCAAGGCGGTCAATTCTTTGAGTTCTTGAAGAAGTGGCGGTTTGTCGTACTGGTTGCCTTGGTTTTCTTGGCGTTGCGCCTGCCGGCTCTCTACTATCCGTATCACCAGGACGAGTGGAAGAATGTCGCATCGTCCGCGACTGTTGAAGGTGCCGGAAAATTCTTTGCGCACCCGCCGCTCATGCAGGTAGCGTTCGTCGGTGCGCATGAAATTTTCGGCGCGGATAATTTCAGAATATTTCCGTTGTTAATATCCGTCGTCTCGATATTTCTCCTGTATGCGGTCGTGAGAAGGCGTTCAAGCGAAAAAGCGGCGAATTGGGTGATTGCCTTGTTCACGATTTCTTTCTATGGCATTCTCGGCTCCTTGCAACCGGATGTGGACGGGTCAATATTACCGTTCCTGTTCCTGTTATCCGTGTACGCTTACGACCGGTGGAATGAAGCGATTGATTCTGGTAATACGGTATTAGGCAAGAATAAATGGCTGACCTTATTGACGGTTGTGCTCTTGATCGGCTTTCTCTTCAAATTGAGCTTTGTCTTGGCGGTTGGAGCGATAGTCGTCGATTACGCGTGGCGCAATCGTAGGGCACTAACTTTGAAAAGAGTCTCGTCAATCGTCGTCGGTTTGATCGGTTTCGGCGTTGCCTATATCGCTTCGTTGTATTTGATCAAATTCGTTTACCCGGCATTCGACATGAGCATCATGCTCGGTCACGCCAATCAATTCGCCGAAAATGTGGGCAGGAATTGGATACAGATAGCGGTGCAAGGAGTGAAAGCAATCTTTTATCTTTCACCGTTGCTAGTCGTCCCGTTGTTATTTGTCTCCCGCGAAATCTTAGAGAAGACGCGGGTGTTTTGGATCTATTTGATTTTTAGTTCCGTATTTTACTTCATTGTTTTTGATTTCTCTCGTGGCGCTCTGGACAAATATTTGATGTTTGCGATTGTGCCGCTCTCCGTTATCGTCGGCATGATATTCGCGGACATTTTTGGTCAAAGCAAGATCATTCGAAACGCCGAGGCCGACAAAGCCGTCAAGACCTCGCTTATCTCGACCCTGCGCACGCCAATCGTAATCGGCGTCGCATTGTCGGCGTTGATAATTCTCATAAATTTCTTGCCGCATGAAGTTCTTCCTCTGTACCCTAAGACTCTTTGGTTCTCGCGCGTTCTTCACGGCGAATGGCTGATGCAGAATCCCTTCAACGGCGGTTCTGGCCCCATGGGATTTTATGTCTCATTCCTGTTCATCGCGACTTCATTTATTGTTTCCGTCGCGTTGGTGATTGCCGGTTTTTTCAAGAAACAGTGGCGATTGGCAATTACCATGATCTTAATAATCACCGGGGTCACTTACAACGCCGTCTTTGCCGAAGAATACTTATTTGGAAAGATAAACGGTAGCGCGCCGCAAGTTTTGAAAGAAGCCGTCGTCTATATTAAAGAAAACGATTCAATAAAGAGCATCATGACTTACAGCGACATCGGCAATCAATATTTGTCTGCGATCGGGAAGTACGGCGGTAGGATTTACGCCACGCCAGAGTCCGAATCAGGCTACGAGAAAAAGTTCGCCGAACACATTGCTAAAGGCGGCCATTTCATGGTTGTTGGAATTCCTCCGCTCGGTCCCGACGCTTTTTACGGGAAGTTTTTCAATGAATGTGATGTTTTATTTGAAACTTCGTCTGGCAAAATCACAGGAAGGGTGTATGCTTGCGAGCAAGTGGGAAGATTGATTGAATAGTATGCACACCTTCTGGAAAAAATACTACTACGACTACCTGCGATCTTTTGTTGATTTTTTGACGCCCGTCGGATCAAAGAAATTAATCATTGACCCCGAAGAAGCCGCCAAGAGCGGAAGCGTCGCTTTTTTGGACGGAAAATACGAATACATAGTCGCATCTGATGTCTTGGGCCATATCGGCGATGTACAGATGTTTTTGCGAAAGATGGGGGAGAGTATCACAGATGGCGGTAGAATCGTCATAACGCAATATAGCGCGTTGTGGGAGCCGATATTGCGGTTGGCTTCACGATTGAGACTTCGAAGAGCTGTAGTAGAGCAAAATTGGCTTTCGATGCAAGATCTCAAAAATTTCGCGTATCTGGCGGGAATGGAGACTGTCAAATCAGGCACGAAGATGCTTATGCCGGTCTATATACCACTTGTTTCATTCCTGGTCAATAAATATCTTGCTAATATCTGGCCATTTACTCATCTCGGACTTTTTCACTATTTGGTAATCCGGAAACCTGAGCCGCGGTTAATTGCCGGCAAAAATCTTCCCTCAATTTCAGTAATCGTACCTGCCAGAAATGAAGCGGGGACAATCGAGAAAATCGCGCGAGAATTGCCGGTGCTGGGTTCATTCACGGAAATAATATTTGTGGAGGGCAATTCAACGGATAATACTTACGAGGAAATAAAGAGAGTCGTCAATACGGAGAACGCGAGACATGGAAAAAGCGACAGTGATATCGGCGGCAAAATATTCAAGCTCGCCAAACAAGACGGAAAAGGAAAGGGTGATGCGGTCAGAAAGGGGTTTGACATGGCGACCGGCGACATCTTGACGATATACGACGCCGACATGACCGTACCGGCGATGGACATGAAGAAATTCTATGATGCCATAGTCGAAAATAAAGGAGACTTCATCAACGGCTCGCGATTGGTGTATCCGCTCGAAAAAGATTCAATGCGCGTGTTGAACATCTTTGCCAACAAGTTTTTCGGCATGGCTTTCAGCTGGATATTGAATCAACCGATCAAAGACACGCTTTGCCCACGGCGTACACCCCGCAACGAGGTATCTCGG
>CAYHFU010000031.1:0-6514 GCA_964355985.1 uncultured Candidatus Saccharibacteria bacterium
CGATCGTGTCATGTACCGAGAATCCGAGGATGACCAGAAGCGCCGTGACAAAGAGCGTGTCCACTTCATAGCCGACGAAATGTCCCAGAATTGAAAATACGCCGGTAGGAATGATGACATCATGTATAAGAGCGACGATCGCGACCAAGCCGTATTTCCAGGAAGAGACGGGTTCGGACACCTTTCTGAACGCAAAGGTTATGTAGAGTACAATACCGAGAATAACCAGCGCGATGGACCAATACGCTTTCACCATCGCCTCTTTCCCGAGAATGGGCCCTATCGAGTCGAAAGTCTTTTCAACAGGTTGCGCCGTACCATTCAAGGTAAGAGCATCCTTCACGGCCGCGTGTTCAATTTCATCTATGGCTTTCATTCTGACGATAAATTCATTCTCGCCGCTCGGACGCACGGAAACCGTCGGATCTATCGTTTTCAATGCTTCAATAACAGCCTCTTGATCCGGTCTGTCGCCCTGATACGCGATATCGATCAATGTGCCGCCTGTGAAGTCAATCCCGGGATTGAGTCCCCAGACGACTAGAGAGACGAGAGACGCGACGACGAGGACGCTCGAGAACGCGTAAAATATTTTTCTGTTTTTAATGATTTTCATGATTGTTCGTCTGGTCTTTTATTTCTTAAGTTTTCGAAAACCGTTACTCACCAAAAACAAGGACAGTTTTGTCTCCATGGTCGGCGACACGGCGTACAGGAACAGCCTCGAAGCCGTTATCGCCGTGAACATTGACACCAAGACGCCGACGACGAACACTAGTGCGAAACCGGTGACGATCGAAGTACTGCCGAAGTAATACAAGATTACGCCAGTGATGATTGAGGAGATATTCGAATCACGGATCGAAGTCCACGCGCGAGCGAATCCTTCATGCATCGCGTCCCAAATGCCACGGCCGCGCACCAATTCTTCTTTCATCCTTTCAAATATGAGAATATTCGCGTCAACGGCCATACCGATCGTTATTATAAATCCGGCAATACCAGCGGCGGTCAAGGTAACAGGTATCAGCTTGAACAACGCGAGCATTATTGCCGTGTACATGCCAAGAGCGACAATGGCGATCAAGCCAGGCAAGCGGTACCAGACGAGCAGAAATACGCTTATGAGAATGAAGGCTATCCAACCGGAACGAATCCCCCCGTTGACCGCGGCTTGACCGAGGGTGGGACCGATAGTCTGCGTGGAAATAAGCGTTATGGGCACCGGCAATGCGCCGTAATTCAAGTCACGAACCAACCTCCGTGCTTCTTCCAAAGTGAAGTCGCCGCTGATCTCTCCCCTGCCGTCGGTGATGGCGTCGCGGATGGTCGGCACTGAGATCGGAGCGCCGTCGAGGAATATGCCGAGGTAATCGCCTATGTGTTCTTTGGTAATGGAAGCGAACAGATCGCGCCCATCATTGGTAAATACCAATCCGACCGTCGGCTGATTGGTCGTCGGATTAAATTCCAAGTTGGCGCGGCTAACCATGCGGCCGGTAAGTCCGGTTGTTTTGAAAAGTGCCAGATAAGCGGCCTCCTGTTCGGCTGTCGTCGTACCCGTCACGGTCGCAGGCGTATTCGAGGCTTGGAAACTTTGCAATTCCGCATTGGTCACTAACTTGAATTCAAGAGACGGCGTGGCGCCGATCGAACGAGACGCTTCCTCAACATCAGTTACCCCCGGTAATTCCACGACTAATCGGTAAGCGCCTCCTTCCGAACTCAACGCTCCACCTTTTTGGGTTTGAACTAACGGCTCACTAACGCCAAATAAGTTCACTCGCCTTTCGACTACATCTCTCAAAGAAGACATTGAAGCGTCAATATCGGCCGGATCAATCTTGGAAACATCGGCTTGGTAAACCAAGTGACTGCCGCCGGAAAGGTCGAGGCCCAGTCGGAATGGATGAAATCCGAGCTTTGAATCTGGAAACTGCGTTGCGAATGTAAAGTAGCCAATAACAACCGCCAAGATGAGAAGGTAGACGGCTTTTGCGCGGTGTTTGAACATGCTCGCTATTGTACTTATTTTACACGCCTTGTCTAGAGAGCAACGCTCTTATCGTCTGGAGAGCAATCCGAAGATCGAGCGTGAGTGACCTGTTTTTAACATAATAAAGATCGTAGGAAAGCTTGTCGCGCGTATCATCCACGGAGACGGCGTGATGCGGGTGCGCCTTGTGACTTATCTGCGCCCAACCGGAAAGACCCGGCTTGATCAGGTGGCGAAAGTGGTAATACGGAATCTCTTTTTCATAAACCGCGACCAGGCTCGGAAGCTCCGGCCTCGGACCAATGAGCGATTGATCTCCTTTGATCACGCTCCAAAGTTGCGGCAATTCATCCACGCGCGTCAAACGAATAATCTTGCCCACACGCGTCACTTTGTGCTCCGTCCGTCCGCCGTTCTTATCGTATACGCCCTCGTCGTTCGCTGTCATGCTCCTGAACTTGGTGATTTTGATCTGCTTCCCATTCTTGCCCGTCCTTACCTGACTTATGAATACCGAGCCTCTATCGTCAGATTTTATGCCCAACATGACGAACGGATAAAGAACGAGTGAAACAATGCCGACTATTCCGGCAATCACAATGTCCATGATCCTCTTCATGAGATCGTAAACCCTGCGGCCACCGAGAGCCGCCGCTGCGTGTTCGATGAGCCACTTCTCTCCCACCAAGGAGAGCGGTATGCGGTCAAATATGGCTTCATAGAGCCGACTGGCATCCATTATTTGCTTACCTGAGAAAACTTGCGAATACAGGATGGGGATGACTGTCTCAACTGCTTTGTCGCGCAAGTCGGCGACTATCACTTGCGCGCTGGAATTTTTGATCGCCTCTTCGATATTCCCATTTACTTTTTCCTTGAATGTGATGCCGTAACGAGTATTCGCGTTTACTTCCTCATAAAGGTCATCAATGTCATTGCCTCGACCTATGAGAATTGCCGCTTGCGGCCTTGACGCGCTCAATGTTGGGAACATTATCGTACGCCAGACAAAAAGCAAGACCGTTGAGACCACAAAGAATATGGCAAGATTGGCTTTGGGCGCGATCGTGACGGGGGCAAGATAGAAAAAGGCGATGCCGACGAAGATGTTGACGATTTGCGCTTTTACGAGCAGGCCTTGGATCCGTCCTCGCATGAAGGACGACTGTTTGTCGTAGAGTCCGGCGCTGAAGCTTACTATGACGAAAAGAACGAAAAGTATGGAGAAAGACGGCAAATGACTTGCCAGCAATCCGCCGGTCGGCAATTCGCCGTAGCGGATCGTAAGAGTGAGTATGAGTGAGAACAAATACGCGACTATGTCGCCCGCGGCCAAGACTATTGCTCTTTTTGGACTGTTTACCCGATTCATGGGGCATACAGTACCATGGTTTGCCTGATTTTTCAATACATGATACCTTTTAAGTATGAAAATACTGTATGTCATAACCAAGTCCAATTGGGGCGGCGCGCAGAGGCATGTTTACGACTTGGCAGTGGCAATGAAGGAAAAGGGACATGTTCCCGTTGTGGCATTGGGCGGCGAGGGGATCCTGATGAAGCGTTTGGAGGATGCTGGAGTTAAGGTCCACCCGTTAAACTCGCTTGGCAGGGATATTTCAGTCGGTCGGGACGCGGTTTCATTCAAGGACATTTTTAATATTATCAAGCGAGAAAGACCGGATGTATTGCATCTGCACAGTCCCAAGGCGGCGGGGTTAGGAGTGTTGGCCGGAAGATTGCTTCGAATCAAAAAAATGATCGTGACGGTGCACGGTTGGTCATTCAACGAAGATCGGCCGATCGCGCAAAAATTTTTGATCGCTTTCTTTTCATGGCTGACTACCCTGCTCGCGCACAAAACGATTTTATTGTCGGAGAAAGAATACTCTCAAACGCTCCACTTCCCTGGTGTCAAGGGAAAATTGGCACTCGTCCCTTTGGGCATTCGGCAACCCGTGTTCTTGTCGATAGACGGCGCGCGGCAAGAGATCGCGAAACGGATTGGTGTGGATTTGAATGAACTCGGCAAACGACTGTTGATCGGCACCATTACCGAACTCCATCCCAACAAAGGAATCTTTTATTTGGTAAACGCGATGGAGCAAGTAGTGAAAGATCACCCGAACGCCGTCTGCGTCGTCATGGGCGACGGCCAAGACGCCGCTTCCCTGCGCCTTTTGGTAAAAGGCAAGAAACTAGAAAACAACTTCTTTTTGGTCGGTTATGTCGAGAACGCCGCTGAATACCTTAAAGCTTTCAACATCTTCGTGTTACCGTCGGTGAAGGAAGGTTTACCATACGCCATACTCGAAGCCGCGTTCGCATCCCTCACCGTCGTGGCCACGACGGTGGGCGGCGTGCCGGAAATGGTCGAGGACATGAAGTCGGGCGTTCTTGTACAGCCGAAAAACTCCAAAGAGCTCGCCCACGCGCTCTCCTTCATGATTGAACATCCGCAGATGCGCAGAGAATACGGGGCGGCTTTGAGGGAATCTACGGTAAACAAGTTTTCGATTGAAAGAATGCTTGGCGAGGTCGCGAAACTGTACGAGTAGGAATAAAGATCATTCCGTCCCGACAAACTCGTTTTTCGCTTCCGATTTGTGCGTCGATCTTTGATACTTTCGCATCGCCATAAGGATTCCAAGCGCTGAAAATTCAACGAGCAGGTGCGTACCGCCGTAACTCATGAGGGGCAGAGGCGTTCCCGTAACAGGTAACAGATGAATGTTCATCCCTATATTCACGGCAATGTGGACGATGAAAAATACCGCCACGCCCGCGCCATATAAGATCTCAAAGTTCGTCGCGCCGCGCGTGGCATTTTTGATTATCCGCCAGACGATGATGCCGTAAAAGGTAAACAAGATGACGATACCCGCGAAGCCCCACTCCTCGGCAAAAGCCGCGAAGATGAAATCCGTCTGATACTCGGGCAAGAATTTTAGCCGCGACTGCGTGCCGTAGCCAACCCCTTTGCCCCAGAGCTCGCCCGATCCTATCGCGACCATTGATTGATAAGCATTGTAACCAGTGCCACGGATATCGGCGAGTGGCGATATGAAACTGCGGATGCGGTCTTTCTGGTATTCCTTGAAGCCAAAGCTCCATAAGAGAGCAAAGGCGAGCAAACCGAGCGCGATCATGCCGAAAAGATGTTTCTTCGATATGCCGGAGACCGAAACCATCCCCAACCAGATGAAAAATATCATCATTGCCGAACCGAGGTCGGGTTGCGCCAGCACCAAAACGAAAAGTGTAAAGGCGTAAAATCCTGATGCTAAGATGTGCCGAATGTTCGCTATCTCAATGTGCCTGCGCGAAAAATATTTGGCGAGAACCACAATGAGCGCCAGTTTTGCGAAGTCCGACGGCTGGAAAGAGAAAGTGCCGAAATCGAACCAACTTTGCGCACCGCGCGACATTTCGCCGACAACCGCCAATATTAGAAGTAGCGCAACCGAAACGGAGAACAGTGCCACCGAAGCCCATGTGGATCTCAAAAATCGGAAGTCGACGAAACTTAGGGCAAAAAAGGCGGCCAGGGAAACTATTATTGCGATGAATTGGTGCGCGGCAAAAGAGGTGTCGCCCGTGAACGAATGCATCGTCACCAGACTCGCCGCAAGGATCGGGACGATCGCCAACAACAAAATCCAATCGATCTTTAATTTCTCCATTCCACTATTCTGTCACAGGAAGTATCTCAATGGAAACGACCGCGCCGTCGCGGCTCTTGGGCCAAGTGAAAGGCGCCGTCACCGTTCCTCCTGCGTCTATTCCGTCAATGACTGTCTTGGAAAATCCAATCGCATTGCCGTCTTTGTCGTACAGAACGGCGTAAACGGATATTCTCCCTATCGGTTCAACACTAGTATTTTTCAATTCCGCCGACAGAGTTCCTCCCGTCTCGTCTTCTTCGTACCGCTTGTCCGCTATCACCAATTTCGACAGCGTATCGTTTTGTTTATTCCATTCCGGCGCAGAGATGAATTCAAACAATGCTTTGGCCGGTACCCTTTGCTTCACGCTCACGGCTCCTTGGAAAGCCAAGGTGTTCCTGTGCGGCGGCAGAGTCAATGTCCCGTAATATTCGGTTATGATGATGCCGCGATTGTCGTAGAGTTGCATCCTGTAAGGCACGTCTACCGCTTCGGCGTCAGTGTTCAAGTTCTCTATGTATGCCGCGACATTATAGAGTCCGTTCGCAACTTCTTCGAATCTGGTCCAATCAACGACCGGTGCTAAGAATTCACTCTGACACAATTTGACGCACTTCCCCCCGCAATCCACCCCCTGCTCTTTGCCGTTTTGGATGCCGTCAAAGCAACTGGGGGCTTTGTAGATAAGTTTCCACGCTGGTATGGCGATTAAGACAAGCAGTATTACAACCACTATTCCTCCGTATGTGAGTTTCCTTTGTTGCGCCCAGGAAGACATTGAGTTATCTTACTCGGGTTGAGTTGTTATGTATCTCTTCGAGTTTTCGAATCGCGCTTCAAACGAAGCTCGACC
>CAYHFU010000032.1:0-6426 GCA_964355985.1 uncultured Candidatus Saccharibacteria bacterium
TAGTCGCGAAGTTCAAGAATCTCGTCGGAAACAAATTGAAAAAATAAAGATCAGACTGGAAGACGCCGGCGGCTCCGGCGGCGCTGAAGTCATGAAGGAATACAGAGAAACTGAAGAGCGCGATACATTCCTGGCAAAAGAGTTGGAAGATCTCGAAAAGGCCAAAGGAGAATTGCTCAAATTGATCGCCGAGCTCGACACGCGAATAGACTACGAATTCAAGAGCGGAATATTGAAGATCAACGCCGAATTCCAAAAATTCTTCGCACTTATGTTTGGCGGCGGCAAGGCCGAACTCTCCGTCGTCAAGGAACCCAAGCGCCGCAAAAAGAGCGATTTCGAAGATCTGAGCGGCTTAATCTCCAATACTGAAACGAGTGAATTGACTGGCGGAGGAATCACCGAAAGTGAACAAGAAGAAAACAGCCCAGAAGGCCTCGAAGTTTCCGTCAGTCTGCCGCGCAAGAAAGTCAAAGGCCTCATGATGCTCTCGGGCGGAGAGCGCGCTTTAACCTCAATCGCTCTTTTATTTGCCGTATCCCAAGTCAACCCGCCGCCATTCATCATTCTCGACGAAACCGATGCCGCGCTCGACGAGGCCAACTCGAGGAAATACGGCGACATGATCGAAGACTTGTCGAAACGCTCACAACTCATTTTGATCACCCACAACCGCGAAACCATGTCGCGCGCCGGCGTCCTCTATGGCATCACCATGGGTTCCGACGGCGCGTCGCGGCTTCTGTCGATCGCGTTCGAGGAGGCGGTCAAAGTGGCGAAGTAGGATCTGGAATTATTAAAAATAACCGTGAATCAAATCATTTAATTTTCATCAATATGATCAAAGACGCGCGAGACGGAAAAACTTACGAGATAGTCATGGTTCGTCACGGCGAGAGCGCGTGGAACAAAGAAAACCGCTTTACCGGTTGGGTCGATGTGGATCTTACCGAAAAAGGCGTCGCCGAAGCGCGCAAGGCCGGCAAAGAATTGAAGGCGAGAGGATTTTCGTTTGATCTGGCGTTCACTTCTGTACTAAAGAGGGCAACGAAAACGCTCAGCATTATCCTGGAAGAAATGGGCGAAGAATGCATCGAGATCAGGAAATCTTGGAAATTGAACGAAAGGCATTACGGATCCCTCCAGGGATTGAACAAGGCCGAAACAGCCGCGAAATACGGCGAGGAGCATGTGAAAATCTGGCGCAGGGGATATGACGCTTTCATTCCACCGCTTTCGATTGACGATCCGACATATCCCGGTAATGACCCACTTTACAAAGATCTCAAAAGAGAAGAAATTCCGCTTTCTGAAAATTTGAGAGATGTCGTCAATCGCGTCGTGCCTTACTGGAACGATAAAATAATTCCGGCTGTGAGAAGCGACAGAAAAATCATTGTCGCCGCGTCGGGTAACAGTTTGCGGGCGTTGGTGAAGCATGTAGAGAACATCTCCGACGCCGACATAATGGAACTGAATATACCGACCGGTATTCCATTCGTATACGAACTGGACGAAAATATGAAGCCGCTAAACAAATACTATCTGGCTACGGCTGAGGAATTGGAAACGGCGATGAACACAGTCGCCAATCAAAGCAAAGCGCAAGTTTAACCGAACCCGTGCCAATCGAGTTCGAATAATCCGCCACGCAAAAACCGCCCGGAGGCGGCTTTGCGCATAAATGTCTACTATCAGGAGATAGATTCCGTAAAATTTAAGTGGTGCCCTAGGGCCGAACTAGTCGGCTTTTTTGCGGGCCCTAAATTGTTTAGTTAAGGATCTTCTCCTCTGCAGACCTGGGTTAAGTGTAAACCATCATCCGTAAAAGTCAACGACAATATGCTCGATTTCTGGGAGAAAGCTGTGAACAAGCTGTTGAAAGACCGTTTTTCCGGTGGACAGCGGATTAAAATTTGGCTTGCGCGCCCAATTCCTCCTCAATGCGCAGTAACTGGTTGTATTTCGCCACGCGCTCTGTTCTCGAGAGCGAGCCTGTTTTGATATAAGCGGCTCCCGTGCCTACTGCGAAGTCTGATATGACCGTATCCTCAGTTTCGCCCGAACGATGAGAGATGATGAACGAATAATCGGCTTTCTTTGCCAAATTTATCGCGCCAATCGTCTCCGACACGGTGCCTATCTGGTTCAGTTTGATCAAGATCGAATTGGCCGCGTGCCTCTCTATACCTTTCGACAAGCGATCTTTATTGGTAACAAAGAGGTCATCGCCGACGAGCTTGATTTTTTCTCCCAACCTTTTGGTCATGAGCACCCAACCGTCCCAGTCGTCTTCCGCCAATCCGTCCTCGATTGATATTATCGGGTATTTGTCGACTAGTCCTTCGTACCAACCGATCATTTCCTCGGTCGTGAAATTTTTCTTGTCTCTTGCCAGATCGTAAGCGCCGTTCTTGTAAAGTTCTGTCGCGGCCACATCCAGACCAATGCTTATTTGTTTGCCGGTTTTGTACCCGGCGGCTTTTATTGCTTCAAGGATCAATTCAATAGCCGCCTCATTCGAAGACAAAGAAGGCGCAAAACCACCCTCATCGCCTACTGTCGTCGGCAAATTACGATCGTGCAGTATTTTTTTCAGGGCATGGAATGTTTCCGCGCCGGCGCGTAGTGTCTCTTTGAACGAATCAAAACCGTGTGGTACGATCATGAACTCCTGTATGTCGGTGGAATTTTCCGCGTGTTGGCCGCCATTTATGATATTCATCATAGGTGTTGGCAGTCGGTACTCGGTAGCATCGGGAGATCCGATCTCTCGGAAATAAGCGTACAAAGGTTTCTTTTCAGATTGCGCGGCCGCCTTGGCGAAAGCGAGCGACACGCCCAATGTGGCATTGGCTCCAAGTTTACTCTTATCTGATGTACCGTCGAGCTCAATCAGTTTGTCATCTAATGATTTCTGATCAAACTCTTTGCCTTGAATGGCGTCGGCAATCGTCCCATTCGCGTTTTCGACAGCCTTCAAAACTCCTTTGCCGCCGTAGCGCTCCTTGTCGCCGTCCCGCAATTCAAGGGCCTCGTGACTGCCTGTCGAAGCGCCGCTCGGCACCGAGGCGCGTCCGAATGAGCCGTCGGAAAGCGTCAAGTCAACCTCTACAGTCGGATTTCCCCGTGAATCGAGTATTTCTCGCGCGTGAATTGATTTTATTTTACCCATCGTATTTGTTTGAGGTTATTTTTGGTTGTGCTTTTTATTGAACCATTTAACATAAATTATTGCCACTATCGGACAAGCGACCGTGATTAAAAATAAAATTAGCGCCAATTCTAAGTTTCCCATTTTTCTATTGGGTTGATTTGCTTCGGACGGCTATTATGAATAAAATAGTGGAGAAAACTGACACTACCGTATAAAGTATCAAAAGTCCCATTTGTGGATTCATGAAATTTTTTAAAAATTACTTTGATAAATACACGCTGAAACCGAACGACAACAACATACCGACAAGTCCGCTTGCGAACGCCGCCCAAGTGATCTGATAGTCGGTGCTTTTTATGAAGAAATTAACCACAAGTGAAGCGAAAGAGATCTTCGAGACATCCGACAGATATTTCGACACTACTATCGTTTGTTTGTGGTTGATCTTTAATGAATTCATGCCGTAAGTTTAGCGGAAATTTTGTCGTCGTCAATATTGAAATCTGCGGAAAGCGTGTCGTAATTGTCCACCAATTTGTTTTGCTTGAAAACGGCGATGGTGTAGAATGTGGTTATGGAAAACCTCCACGAATTGGCGAGCGAACGAAAGGCCCTGCGTTCGGCCTTGAATGAGGCCGGTGCCACTCCAGCCATTGCCGAAACGGCCAAGAAGGGAATCGAGGAAATAGGGGAAAAATTGTCTGGTTGGAGCATTGAGAAAGAAGGCGGACTGAAGAAAGCCAAAGAACGACTGATTTCCGACAGAGCGGAAGCGGAACGGGAGGCGAAGAAAGGAGTTGACGAAAAAGCGATTGAAGCCGAGATGGGCGAATCCGCGCCTGTTTTCGAGGAGATCAAATCATTGTCGGAGAAACTGGACGACATCCGCAACTTCGAAATGCAAAGATCTCTCGAAAAGAAAAGCGATCCGCATGCCAAGAAAGCGCACGAAAGTCTGCTCCAAACCGCCAGGAAGGAACGAGAAACCATCGAGAAGAAACTTGCTGAACTCTCGGAGAAGAATCCCAAAGAATCCCGCGCTTTTGAGCTGATTAAATATAAGGAAGGACTGGCCATGGAAGGACATATAGCCGTTACCCCTTCCGTCCAAGAAAACCTGAAGAAGATCGGCCGCAACATGCAGATCGGTAAACCGATGTTCCTGCACGGTCCGACCGGCACCGGCAAGACCTCGCTCGCTAGATTGGCCGCCGGGCACTTCACCTGGACTGCCGCCGAGATAGTCTATTGCAATCCGCAAACCAGAGAATCGAGCGTCTGGGGCAAGACGGGCATCCGTCCGGCCAAGGGTGAATCCGGCAAGTACGGCGGCATCGAGACTGTGGACATTTTCGGCCCGTTGGCCAAGGCGATGAGTGAAGGCAAATCGGTGATATTCGACGAATTCTCGGCTTTGCCCAAGGAACAGATGGTCTTCATCAAGGGCGTATTCAACGCCAAGCCGGGTGACACGGTCAACATCGTCGGCAACGGCAGGATCAAGATCACCCCCGGCTTCCAAATGATCTTCACCGCCAATCTGAAATCCGAGAAAAATCCCGAGAGACAGGAACTGCCACCAGAAATCGCCCGTGAATTCGAGCAGAACAACATCAAGATTGACTACGCGCCAAAGGAAGAGGCCTACGACATCATGCTCTCCCGCCTCATGAATCCAGACGGCTCGGTTGACGCTTCATGGATGACCTTGAATGAAACCATGCCGAAGCTGTGCGAGGCCATGGAGGAGATCCAGATCGCATATACAGGCAGTACACGGGCGGAAACAGCCAGATTGACCGGTTCCATGGATGCCGCGGGAAAGGCGCCGGGACTGAAGAAGTTCGTCATGACCCAAGGGACGATTGAAGCGATATTGGACGATTGGAAAGTAGAGAAGGAACAAGGCGGCAAAGTGTCTTTCGCCGAGCACATTGACCGACGGTTGAAGATCGGTCTCACTTTTGAAGAATATCCTCTTGCTGACCGCCTCCTCGCCGCCAAGATCCTGGCCTCCAAAGGTTTCCTGCGCACAGTCACTTCCCAAGAGCTCGGCCTGCCGGCCGATGTCTTCTCTTTCGACGCGGCCAAGAGGTTCAGGAAAGAAGGCGGGGAAAGGGAAAAAGCTCTCACGGAACTCCGGAAAGAATCCGGGAATGAAAAGCATTTGAGCTTGAAAGAGTTGTCAGGACTTGATCCTTTCGGCGTGAGGAAGACCAAAGTCCTCGCTGACGCCGAGCGCTTGGCGTTGGAGGCCGAGGAAAAGTTGCGCCGCGAGAGAGGCGGCCGGGGAGCGGAGGCGGGGGAGACTTCAGTAAAAGACGCCGAACACATGATGCAAGGCAAATTCATTGGCGCGGAAAAGATCGAGAAAGCTTTCGGTTTTGTTCCCGAAAGCATCCCCCCGGTGCCGTTTACGCCCGAAACTATCGAATTGCACGAAAAGCTTGGCCACTATCTTGTCTATGAAACCAAAACTACTCCCGAAGGCAATCCTCTCACCATTGAAGAGATGGCCAAAATAGCCGGCAGCAATGTCATCGAAACCAATCCTGACAGCTCACCCAAAGCATATCGTCTCCACAAAGAACAATTCGGCCACAACGGAGAATCTCTTTCAAGTGCGTGGTTCTCCGACAGAGCCAAATACCAGGCAATATTCAGTGAAACTCCCGATGGCGGCTGGAAATTCGTATCCCCAGAGATTATTGACGGTTCGACAAACAGAAATTATGTTGATCAGACTGACTTTCTCATCAATTACTGGAAAGAGCACATTTTCGAAAACGATGACTCGAAGATCCCGCAGGAATACGCTGACGCTTTCAAGAAGTGGGATGACAACAAAGCTAGTATCCAAGATCTCATGAAACAAAGTAAATGGATCGAGGCATGTGATGTCCTTTCAAAACACCCAGTTTCGAAACTCATCCGCGAATCCTTTGCCTCTACTGTGTACCGCCTTATCGTCATAGAGAAGACCGAGAATAAAAAGATTCTTTCAGACAAATATTCATGGTCAAAAACGCCTTCTTCCGACGGCGATCTGCTCGCCTTCGGCTACTTCGCTTCGGTCGGCGCGTTCTTGCGCGTGATCAGGCCGGACAGCGATTGGGCGTACATTGGCTCCGTTTTCTCCCGCATGAATCCTGAGTCTTGAATATTGAATACTGAATTGTGCCCCCACCCGTTAAGGGTGGCGGCAACCCCCAAATTTAACGCATGAACAGGGTATGGTAAATAAAAAAGGGGAATAAAGCCCGGAGCAA
>CAYHFU010000033.1:0-6369 GCA_964355985.1 uncultured Candidatus Saccharibacteria bacterium
CGATATATGCACCAGCCCCGCAACGCCTTCTTCTATAGACGCCAGCGCGCCGTGTTTGTTGAACTTGATGATGACGCCGGTGACGGACATATCTTTGGCGTACTTCTTGCCCGCCTCGATCCACGGATTCGGTTTCAGCTGTTTGATCGATAGGGAAATCTTGCCGTCTTTAATCTCGATAATCTTGGCGTTCACTTTTTGCCCCACTTTGACGAAATTGCCCGGATTGTCCACCAGTCCCCAATCAATCTCGGATATGTGCACCAGTCCTTCCATACCTTCTTCCAATTTCAAGAACACGCCAAAATCAACGACGCCGGTAACCGTGCCCTCGACTTCGTCGCCGATCCCGTATTTGCTGGCGATCTTCTCTTTCTCTTTCGTCTCGGAACCCTTTTCGGAGAATATAAGCTTACTCTCCTTCGGGTCGGCGGTGATTATTGACAGTGACAATCGCGTGCCAACGAGCTTTTTCAATTCGTCCAGTATCTTGTCCTTATCACCGTCTGACACTTTCGGATAATGTTCCGGCTTCAATTGCGATGCCGGCAGGAAACCGGTGATGCCTTGCCATTCTACGAGAAGTCCGCCCTTGTTGGCTTCTTTTATGGGCAGATCAAGCACTTTCTTTTCCTTGATGGCGGCTTCGGCTTCGCTCCAGATCAGAGCCTGCCTGGCCTCCCTCAGGGACAGTTCGTAGTAGCCCTCCTTGTGAGCGATATCTACGATCTTGGCCGCGACCGTGTCACCGGGATTGATCTTCTTGATAATGTCGCGCGCAGAGAGGAATTCCTTGCCGTAAATGATACCGGTGCCGAAAGGCGCGAGGTCGACGAATACGGACGATTTCTCAAGCGCGATGACCGGTCCTTCGACTAGATCTCCTACGACCGGCGGATTTTTCATCTTCACGACGAGCTTGCCCATGGCCGTCGCCCTCTTTTCCTCCGAAAGACGCATGGGCTTGTCTTTGTGATCAGTCAACACTTTCTTCGGTTCTTCCTTTGTTTTTTTCAACATTTGTTCTTCCGCGCCCCGCTTTTTAGTCTATTAATTATTAATTGCGGGATTACGCGAATTGCTAATGAAAGCGGCACTGTTGCCGCTCTTCACAATGTAGCACGCGCCGTGTTATATTACAACCATGATAATAAACTTTCTGGGCGGTGAATTCGTGAAAGTGCAATTTGGCGATACGATACTCGCATTCAACCCGATCTCGAAAGATTCGTTGTTGAAACCGTCGAAGTTCGGCGCCGACATCGTGCTTTCGAGTTTGAATCATCCGGACATGAATGGAGTCGAACAAGTGACTTTCGGCGACAAGAAACCGTTCGTCGTGAACGGACCGGGCGAATACGAGGTCGGAGGAGTGTTCATAAAAGGGTTCCAATCTGAGTCTGGTTACGACAATGAAAAGGGAATAAACACTATATTCAGCGTCACGCTAGAAGGCATGAACATCTGCTTTTTGGGCGCAATCAGTCAAACGGAATTGCCGAAAGAAGCTGACGAAATGATTGACGGCGTTGATGTATTATTTGTGCCTATAGGCGGTAATGGAGTGCTAGAGGCGGCAAAAGCTTACAAACTGGCCGTAGAAATAGGTCCGAAAATCATCATCCCAATTCATTATGGAGATCTTGGTAATAAAGACGCTCTCAAGTTGTTCACCAAGGAGGCTGGCGAAAATCCCGCACCGGTGTCAAAATTAACCTTGAGGAAGAAGGATTTGGAAGGGAAGGAGGCAGAAGTGATTATTTTAGAGAGGGAGTGATCACGACTAATACTATGAGCTTTCAATCGTATTTAGAAAATCTTCGCGGCAGGCCGGAGCATATCCGTAGACAATACGCCTTTTGGGCATCTTTCGGCGTGACGGCGGTCATATTCGTCTTTTGGCTGGCGTCATTCTCTGTCGTCGGCAACGCAGCCAAAGGAACCATCGCGCAAACCGTCGAAAGAATCGAGACTCCGGCACAGTCGCTCGTCGCATCCGTCGGCTCCTTCTTCGGCGACATCAAGGACATTGTTTTTGGTCCGAAGAAGATTGAATACTCAAGTGTTGAAGCGGTGCCTGGGAATCGGTAAACAATTTTGTAGTACCGGAGTCTGTTGCATAAATGGGTAATATTGGGTAATATTGGGTAAAGTTAGTTATAACCAATTATCATGGAAGATAATCGTTTTAATAAACGCATAAGAATCACTCCAGAAATCCTTTTTAAGATCGCTAAAGTAGATGAATTCAAAGGACTGTGGAAAGGAAGCGTTAATTTGAGCCCGCAAATACTCAAACGGTTGAGATCGACCGTGATCATCACCTCGACTGGCGCTTCGACCAGGATTGAAGGAGCAAAGATGAGCGACGAAGAGATCGCGCGTCTTTTGCGCGGATTGAAATCGAGTCCTCCCAAGAATCGCGACGAACAAGAAGTGGCCGGATACGCCGATCTTCTGGGACGGATTTTCGAGCATTACAAAGACCTGAAGCTGACGGAGAATAACATCCTACATTTCCACGGCATACTTCTCCGTTATTCGGAAAAAGATCAACCGCACAAGGGAAAATACAAGACCGGAGACAACGCGGTCGAGGCGGTGAACGAAAGAGGCGAGCGCGTGATCGTGTTCAAAACCACGCCTCCGTATCTGGTAAAGCCCGAAATGGAAGCGGCGATAGGGTGGGTTTCGACTGAACTGGAAGCGAGACGATTGCACCCGATCCTCGTCATAGCGAACTTCATCTTTGAGTTTTTGGCCGTACATCCGTTCAACGACGGTAACGGCCGACTTTCGCGCGCGCTCACGAACTTGCTCATGTTGCGCGCCGGTTATGCCTATGTTCCGTATGTTTCCCTGGATGAAATCATCGAGGATACCAAGGCGGAATATTACATGGCTTTACACAAGACTCAAAACAATCACAAGACCGACGGTGAAGATATTTCGCCGTGGGTGGATTACCTGTTGGATTTGTTGATTACGCACGCCGACAAGGCAAGGTCCGTCATAGAAGGAGAACAACCCGAAAAACTTCTGTCGGCAAATCAGGAAAAAATCATGGAATTGTTCAAGTCCGAAGACGCTTTGAGCGTTTCCGAAATAGTAAAAAAACTCGGCGATACGGGCAGAGAAAGCGTGAAGAAAGACCTCGCGCGACTCGCGGTTCTCAGATTGCTGGAGCTTGTCGGTCGCGGGAGAGGAGCCAGGTACAAGAAACATGAACCGTAAAACGCTCTTTATGCTGTCGGTCGCCACCGTCATCGCCGCCGCGGTTTTTGTCGCCTTCCGTTCTCCTGCGGAAAGGGAAGGCGGTTCCGCGGCGTCCATCCCGGCTCTTTCTGAAACATACGCCAATCCCGACTACGGCTTCTCGTTCAAATATCCGGCGGGCTCGATCGTCTACGCGATGCCGTACGGAGATGGGATTGCGATAACGGTGAACGACAAGAATGCCGGCAAAGGATTTCAAATCACGATTCAACCTTTCGACGAGCCGATGGACGCTCTCACCGCGGAACGCGTGAGGAAGGATTTGTCCGATCTTCCGATCAACAATCCGGAAGAAACAACGGTCGGCGGCGAAGGTAAAGGGATATCTTTCAACAATGATTCATCGAAACACATCTGGTTCATCGCTCGCGGTAATCTCTATCAAGCCACCTCGCCTTTGGATTCGCAAAGATTGTTACTCGCGGTTATGCACACCGTGTCTTTCGAATAATGCCGCGCCTGCCGTATAATGAACTTAATACGGCGATGAATAAAATACGCGTAAAAGTGCCGATTTTTCTCCTAGTTACGGTAGTTTTTCTAGTCTCTGTCCCTGGATTGACCCACGCCTCGCGGATCGGTTTGCCGACTGACTTCCTGAAGATGAACCAGACTCTGACGGGCTGGTGGACTTTCGACGGCAATCACACGACATGGCCGTCTTCCGGTGCCACCACGACTTTGGACATCAGCGGCAACGCCCGTACGGGCACGCTCAATGGTTTTACGCAAAACACGGCGATCGCGCCGGGCAAGATCGGCCAAGCGATATCATTCTCAGGTTCCAACTACATCAGTCTCACCAACGCGCTCTCAAACTTCATGTCGGCGGCGACGGGCACGATCTCGGTCTGGCTGCGTCCCTCCGCGGGTAACGGTGGCGCCTGTGCCGACAACACTGCCTCGGGTATATTCGTAGACGGCACTGGCACGGGCGGCTATATGTTCTTCTCCCACGACGGCACCAATATGTGCGGCGGCGCTTGGGACGGCGACTACCGAGTCGTTTCGGCGGCAGCCGCGGTCGGAGTGTGGACTCACGCGGTCCTGGTCCATTCTCTGGGCAATCTGTATTTGTACAAGAATGGGGTGCTGGCGGACTCTACTCCCCTCGGCAATATCACCGATCTCACCCACGCGGTCTGGATGGGCCGCTCCTTTGGCGACATCTATTTCCGCGGCTCTCTCGACGACATCCGCGCATGGTCCACCGCGTTATCCGCCACTGATGTCGCCCAACTCTACGCCGCCGCCAGGGGCAACTTCATGGATGTATCTCTTGTCGGTGGCGGCACTTTGAATCAAGGCCTCGTCGGTTGGTGGACATTCGATGGTAAGGACACCGTCTGGACCAGCGCGACCGCGGCCACCACCCTGGACAAGAGCGGCAGTAACGACACCGGCACACTCACCAACATGAGTCAATCAATGACTCCTGCCGGTGGGAAAATCGGACAAGGACTATCTTTCAACGGAAGTAACGGCTATGTGGACATGAGTACTTCGTATAATGGAGTAAAAAGCGTCTCATTCTGGTTTAAACCAAACAATACCACCCAAAGTATTGTAGATTTGAACGGTTCAACGGCGACGATATCCACATCAGGCGGCACCGTGACGGCAGGTGCGGGCTTTACGACTCCTACCGTATATGTGGACGGAGTAGTCTCTTCGGCCGCCAACGACACCGGCTGGCACCATATAGTCGTCACTACGGATACGGGCATAAACGCCACTGCCTTGAAGATAGGGGTCATCAGTTCCTCGTATTACGCCGGTACGATGGACGATGTGCGCTTGTACAGTCGCGTTTTGTCACTCTCAGATGTCAAGCAACTGTACAATCTTGGCAAATGATCCGAACATCAAGTTTATCTAGTACGAAACAGTGACAACCGGCGTCTTTTTTGTTATACTTGAAGCAACAAGATGGCGAAAAAGGAGGGGAAAAACAACGAAGAATCGAAGCCGGTAAGGCCGCAATCCAACGGCTCCGGCGTAATCTCGCGCTCCATAACGACCGAAATGCGTGAGTCCTTTCTCGACTACGCCATGTCGGTCATCACCGACCGTGCTTTGCCTGATGTGCGCGACGGATTGAAGCCCGTGCATCGCCGCATACTATACGCCATGCACGAAAAAGGCCTCACGGCTTCCGTCAAATTTAGGAAATCAGCGGTAGTGGTCGGCGATGTATTGGGCAATTACCATCCTCACGGCGACGCAGCGGTCTACGAATCGTTGGTAAAAATGGCGCAAGACTTCACTATGCGCTACCCGCTCGTTCAAGGTCAGGGTAACTTCGGCACCGTGGACGGCGACAATGCCGCCGCCATGCGCTATACCGAGTCTAGGATGTCAAAGATTGCCGCCGAACTCTTGAAGGACATAGACAAGAACACCGTCGATTGGAGACCTAACTACGACGGCACAAAGAAGGAGCCGATCGTATTGCCTACGGCCGTGCCGAATTTGCTTTTGAACGGCACGCTCGGAATCGCCGTAGGCATGGCGACCAATATCGCGCCGCACAACTTGAAAGAAATTGCCGACGCTTCCATTCATCTGGTCGACAACCCCGAAGCTACCACTGAAGACCTCCTCCAATTCATCAAAGGTCCTGACTTTCCAACTGGCGCCGTTATGTACGGAGAGAAGGACATACATCACGCCTACTCAACCGGTCGTGGAAGCATTGTTGTGCGCGGCGAGGCGGAAATAATCGAGGACAAAAAAGGACAGTTTCAAATAGTCATAAGTTCCATTCCTTATCGCGTCAACAAGGCCTCTTTGATTATGCGCATAGCCGACCTTGTGCGCGATAAAGCAGTTGAAGGAGTAAAGGCGTTGCGCGATGAGTCTGACAAAGAGGTAAGAATCGTCATCGACCTCAAGCAGGGTTCATTCCCGGAAAAAATACTGAATCAGCTCTACAAGCACACGCAACTGGAGGAATCTTTCCACACCAACATGGTCGCGCTGGTCGACGGCGTGCCGCACACTCTTGGATTGAAAACAATCCTTGAAGAATTCGTCGAGCACCGCATCGAAGTCATCCGCCGCCGCACGCAATTTGATTTGAACAAGGCCGAA
>CAYHFU010000034.1:0-6365 GCA_964355985.1 uncultured Candidatus Saccharibacteria bacterium
ACACGCTTTCGCGCAGCAGATAGACGCCGCCAAGTTTGGCGGCGTCTTGGACCCGGTCATCTCCAATATCGTCTATCCGATAATCTGGCTTCTTTTCGCCGTTGGCGTATTTATGTTCGCCTGGGGCGTAGTCAAAATGATCATTTACGCCGAGGATTCCCAAGCGCGCGACGAAGGCAAGAGGCACATGCTTTGGGGCGCGGTCGGCATGTTCATCATGGTTTCGGCGTGGGGGATAGTGTATCTCGTGTCAAATACGATCAAAGGCATATAAGACAAGGGTATAAAAAAGACAGGCTGCGGTATTACCACAGCCTGTTTGCGTTTCAAAAAGAGCTTCTACTTGAACCAGAGCTCCATCACTACTGGTCCGTTCGACGGCTTGATGTCGCTTGCGGCCAGTTGGAATCTCTTGATCCCCGAGGTGGTGAAGTGCTTACCCGGTCCAATCGAGTGTTTGGCGGAAGGATTGTCAAGGTCATAGACCTTGATCTCCTCCGTCCACCCACTCTTCACCCGGAAGTACCAATCCTGGTCGCTTCTCACCTTGAATACCTTTGACGGTTCGGAAGTGAGGACGACGGTTTCGTGACCGACAGCCTGATTGGTTGTTGCCGGTCGTTTGATCTTATCGTCACCGTCATCTTTGCCTGTGTATCTGTAATAGCACACGGCAACGACCAAGAGAACAGACAGGATAATCAACCCACCTTTCTTTGCCGGGGTGTCAAACCATTTACGGAGACCGTCCTTTTTGGCGGGCAGTCCGCCAAGCGGTTCCGTGCTTTTTCCTTCCGTAACGATGAACATATCATCCATGTTATTCCTCCTTTCCTTTCCCCTTTTTCTTGTCTTTGAGGAGATCGCCAGGAATAACTCCGCCGACATTTTGTAGATTTTCGAGTCCCATGACATCGAAGACCTTGTATTCAACGCCTTCCTGTATGGCCAACATGGCGTTGAGCGCGTGCTTGCCGGTTATAGGTTGGTTTGTCCCCGTACCGGATTCGACGAGCCCCTTTACCGACTTGGCTATCTGTTTTGATATCGCCTCCGCCTCGGCAGCCTTCTGGTATTTCGGGCTGCGAGTTATGCTCTTTACAGTGAGTTCGGAGGTGGCAAGGCCGCAACGCCTTTCTATAGGACTGGCATTATCGTCGCCTCCATAAATCTCACCAAACCAAGTTTTCAGATCGTCTATCTGTCGTATGGCGGATTCTTGTTCTATAGAGTTGAGTTTGGCGACGATCCGACTCTCCGTTCCACCGATCAGGATCTTCTGAGATTCTCCCTCGGTGTTTCTTACGAGATTGCACAAGTATCCCCGTAAGGCCTTGAGAACCATTATGTAAGTGGCCTTGAGTTCGATACGGTCGCTCGAGTAAGCATCCACGGTTTTTTCAACCGTTATCTGCCTGCGCAAATCGACCTGCGTGACTGTCTGCCACGGCCACTTCGGGTGAATGCCGGGACCAATCTCCTCGAGCATTTTCGTCGTACCCAACTTGACCGGACTTTCGCCGATTTCAGGTCTCTTGTAGCTGCGAAACCGGTTTGAGAGTACTGCCCCGTGGAAATCAGCCACGTTTGCCGTGAAGAGATTGATGCCCCTCACGAAGCAAAAGATGACTGTCCACGCGGCCGTGCCGAGTATGATAGACCAACCCCAACTGAGTTTCGGGAACAGCAGATGGATCCCCAAAGAAATGAGGATTGTGATGGTGAGTTGCTGTATTGCGAAACCCACCCACATCCCAATCTCTCTGGTGCCAGTTCTGTACATGTTTTCTTCTTCCATATCATCTTGTAGTGTTATGAACCGCCCACTTGGGGAAGTTCGGGTTTATGAAGCTGTCAATGCGGTGCTCACTAGAGTACCGCTCAAGTCTGCCTGTAGACTAGCACCTTTTGATTTATTTGTCAAGGTCATTACGGGCAGATTCAACCTTGAAGTGCAACATCTTCATGGGCATGTTCGAGCTATGAAAAAACGCGGAACATGCTTTGCGCATGTTCCGCGTCTAGATCTTACCGAACCACTAGAACTTGTTGAAGGTCAGTTCCAGTGTTGCTGACTGGCATCCCGGTTTGAGCCGTAACCTCAGGTTGTCGTGGACATTACTCCCACCAGCGGCGACTCTGCCGATGTCTGGCGTGATAATCTGGCCATCAAGCGCGACCTCGATTTCATCTCGCGTGGCGCTCGAGTGCCACACTACCGCCCATCCGCCCGGTATCGTGACTTTGATGTCCTCGCCGGCGCGGATCGAGTCCGTCGGCAACGAGAAGCTTTGGATCCCGCTCGTAAGCAGGCAATCCTCCGCTTTGATCACCCGCGTCGGTGCGAAGTCTTGCGGCCAGACTTTTGTCGTTGCCGCCGGGGTGGCTGCTTGTCTGGTTGGCAAGTGATCTCTCACAACAACTTCACCGCCGACCGTGACGACATTGCTATTGCCACGGACGATCACATTTCCTTGTCCGAAGACCAGGAAGTTGTCGTTGCCGACTACGCCACCGCGCAGTAGCTGGGCGGCATTCGTCCAATCGGTCGCGTTCGTGCAAACGAGCGGTGCCGCCGGCGATACCGCACTTGTCATTACAACGGTCTGCGTCACCGATGCCACAGTCGCTAGTTTCCGCTCCAATTCGACGATCTTTTCGCGGAGTTCCGCAACTGCGGCGTCATCTGCAGGGGTTATCGTGGGAGTCGGAGAAGGTGGCGGCGTTATCGGAGGCATCGCCGACATGTCTACCGTCGTGTCGACTGGCGGTGGAATTACCGAGTGACGCGGTTTTATGCCGATTGGGTTGAATACCATTAACAGTGTCATTGCCACGACTATTAACATCGAGATCAGTAGTGGGACTCTCGACTCCTTCCAAATCTTCCTCCAGTTGGTCGATTCATCGATCGTGACCGACCCAGAGTCAAGCTGGTTCGGATTTTGTTGATCGTCGTAAGCCGTAACGGTCACGGTGTACTTTTTTCTCTTTGCCAATCCGATACTGGCAACGGAGACGCTGTGAGACATTCGAGCATACGCGTTGAGCGGAATGTCGATCGGGGTAACGTTGCCGGATTCCAACGCTGTCATTTTGTAGTGATCTGCTCCAGTTACCTCAGTCCATTCGATCTTTCCAGACGTCCTATTGTAGGTTACGTTTATCATTTGTCATCCTTCGTTGTGGCCGCAAGTGATTGCAGCCGGGTTTTCGTTATGTGATTGTCAAATTCCAAACTTTACTATATTATACACTATCCCATAGAAATGTCAAGCTCAATCGATATGCCAATTTTATAAAAAATCCCGCGCGCTTTCTCGCGAAAGCGGGCGGGATTGCGAACTTACGGTCGGTAGTGTTGATAACCGCCGCCGTGTCTTGAGCCGCCGTAGTCATACCTCTGTGGAGAGTAATCGTATCGTTGCGGCGTATAATCGTACACCTGCCCACCACCGTAGTAGTACTGGTATCCGCCTCCGTAGTAGGCCGGTGCGGTTATGTATCCACCAGACTGATGAATCGGCCTGGATTGCTCCGTGCCGACCGCGACATCGCTGCCGTAGCGGCGAGTCGCACTGGCCGAACCGACGAGCGCGAATCCCGACGAACTATCTTCGTAACGGGACTTGTCGACGGTACCGTCAGCGTACTTGATGTCGTTTTGTTTGACAATCCGATTTTTCTGCGATGAAGCGCACCCCATGCCGCCGAACGACACCACGACGCAAACCAACAAGACGATAATTTTCACAAAGAACCTCTCTTTTTATCCGCCAAGTTCATCTAAGCGGATTTGTTTCTATTATAGCACATTAGAAGTAATTGTCAAGTCCTGAAGTTATCCACAGCTCTACTTGTGGTGTGGATAGCGGGAAGTGGTGTAGAATAACCATCAAGTGGGATAGAGTGTGAAACGCACATTTGTTAATCAGTTGATGCGCTGCGACACTCCTCCCGCAAATTTATGCTCATTGGCGAATACCGACATACTATCGACGGCAAAAATCGCCTCTCCATGCCTGCCAAATTCCGACAGGAAATGGGGAACAAGGTGATCGTGACTTCCGGACTCGATTCCTGTCTCTTCGTCTACGCGACGAATGAGTGGGAGAGAATCACGAAAAGCTTGTCGTCATCGGACTCGTCAATGTTGCAGGCGGACAATCGAGGCTTCAACCGCTACCTCCTCGGAGGCGCGGTTGAAGTCGAGATTGACAGTGCCGGCCGCATGCTCATCCCCGAGTACTTGCGCGAACGCGGCAAGTTACAAAAAAGTAAAGTCGTGATCGTTGGAGTTCGTGACCGCGCCGAGATCTGGGATGAAGAGAAGTGGGTCGAGTACCGCCAAGGCATTGAAAGTCGCGCCGACGCTCTGGCGGAAAAGTTGGGGCAGGGCGGGATGATCTGACGCGATGATTGAGAGCGTTCACAAAGCAGTTCTTTTACATGAAGTAACACAGTTGTTAACGGGACCCGCGACTGTCGCCGACACCTTCGCTACGCGTGCCAATCGCAACCCGCTGGTAGGGCACGCTCCGCGAAGTGTCGGCTCCGTCGCGGCTAACGCTAGTGCGTCAGCCGCCTCGACCGTCGCAGCCAGCGACAAGTCTCGACTTTTGCGGAGCGAAGCGGAGCAAAACGAAGAGACTTCGTCGTGGCGAGGAGGGAGAGGCGGGGTTTGCTACCTCGACGGCACCATCGGAGGTTGCGGACACGCGTTGGCAGTCGCTGGGGCCTTGAAAGGTAAAGTTACGATTGTCGGACTCGACAGGGATCCGGAGGCGATAAAGAGGGCGGAGGGAACATTGGTCGGGAAGGCGGAGAAGGTGATCTTGGAAAACGAAAATTACCGAAACCTCGACCGAGTCCTCGACAAGCACGGCATAGAGACCGTCGACTTGATCCTCCTCGACCTAGGCCTCTCATCCGACCAGTTCGAATCCTCCGGCCGCGGATTTTCATTTACGAAAGACGAACCGCTCCTCATGACCATAGGAGATCCTGCAAGCCACCCATTCACTGCAAAGACGATAGTAAACGAATGGAAAGAGGAGGACATCGCCAATGTGATATTCGGGTACGGCGAAGAAAGATTCGCGAGAAGGATCGCCGGAGCAATCGTCCGATATCGCGAGAAGAAACTGATCGAAACCTCGGGCGAATTGGCGGAGATAGTCAGGTTGGCCATACCGGCGTTTGCGAGAAGAGGCAAGATCAATCCGGCCACCAAGACATTCCAGGCCCTGAGGATAGCGGTGAACGACGAGCTGAACGCTTTGAAAGAAGGACTAGCGAAAGGGTACGCGAGATTGTCCGAAAACGGAAGAATGGCGGTAATCTCTTTCCACAGTTTGGAGGACAAGATAGTGAAGGACTTTTATAGGGAGAGAGCGAAGACGGCCGGCGCGAAAATTTTGACGAAGAAGCCGGTCAGACCAAGTGACGAGGAGGTTGGAAAAAATCCGAGATCGAGGAGTGCGAAGTTACGAGTACTTCAAAAGTAATTTTATGACGAAAATAATAGCAAAAACTTACAATTTGGCAGACGAGAACAGGCAAAGGATCACCTACGCGCTTTTGATCGCCTGTGCGGCTATGTTCGTCTTTTATGGTATGAATTTGTACGCGACCGTTTCGAGAACGGTGGCTTTGGAAAAGTTGTCGGCGCAAACGAAAACGGTTGAGGATTCAGTGAGAACGCTTGACACCCAGTACATAGCGCTTTCGAGCAAGATCACGCCGGAGGCCGCGAAGGAGTTCGGACTCAAAGAAGTCGCCGTATCCGCATTTATAGACCGCACGACCACGCTCGGACTTACCACTCTTCAGGGCAGGCCATGAACGGTTCGCAGAGGATAAGGATCCGTGTCGTATCTATTGGCATCGCGGCCGTCGCTCTTCTACTCGCGACGGCTTTGTATACTACACAGATCGTAAAAGGCGAATCGTACGCCGCCAAAGCCGACAAGCAATATTCTCGGCCGACGGCGACCTTGTTTGATCGCGGCTCGATCTACTTTCGGGCCAAAGACGGATCCAAAATATCGGCGGCGACTCTGGAGCGAGGCTGGCTCGTCTTTGTAAATCCGAAGCTAATCGTCAATCCGGGTCAAGTCTACGAAGCCGTTTCCCAATTCTTGCAAATAGACGAAAACGCGTTTATGAAATCTGCCGATAAAAACGACGACCCTTATGAAGTCATCGCGCGTAGAGTCAGTGACGAAAAAGCGAATTCAATCGACGGATTGAACATAACCGGCCTGGGGATCGCTCGGGAATCTTGGAGATCGTACCCGGGTAGCGCGATGGCGGCGCACGCGCTCGGACTCGCGGGAGAAAGCGCCAGTTCAACCGTGGTGGAA
>CAYHFU010000035.1:0-6261 GCA_964355985.1 uncultured Candidatus Saccharibacteria bacterium
GATGTCTTAGCGAGCCTCCCTGCTCCAAACACTACTCAACTACACGGGAATGTGCGCAAGCTTACTAAACAGAATAGTTAGCGGGGAAGTTCTCCAAGAATTTCCCCGCTCCGCACGAGACTCAGCAGCGCCACGCTGTACCTGACGGTGCAAAACATAACCTAGCGAGACTGGATAGAATAGCGACGGATTTTCAACTATCGCTCCAAACGGCAGATTACTACACACTGGTACGCCACACTTTGAGTTACTGTACTCCACCGGACGACACACTACCGGGCCTAATAGATTATCAAGAAACGCCACCTTGAACATAACACAGTTATATAAACTCGTCAACAAAAAAAGCGGCACTTCCGAGAAAGACCGCTCGAAACGATACTGTACTATACTGTAGCGGACTGCACGAAACAGTGACACACCACGCATAACGCCACCGAGAAAATTAGCAGAAAGATTCACTCGAATCTTCTTGCTCCTTACAGATCGATGCCGTAGTGAACAGCAACTCACGCTACCGTGAAAAACGCAGCGCCACGTTACGTTAAATACTAGCAATAAGGACCTGACCATATTGCTCCAAACATAGCGGCACGCCAACTTACGTTAGTACACACTAGGACAACAAACGAGACTGCGCCGAGATAATTAACAAAAAGACCTTCATCTTCCTGTTCTAAACAATGCATTACTGGACAACACTGGACAATACGCTAGCGAACGCCAGCCTGCAAAAAATAATCTATGTCGAGGAGCTAACGTCATTTTTTAAAGTAACATATTTAAGCTTATTCGTCAACAAAAAGCGGCCCATCCGAAGACAGACCGCTCCGCACATTTCTACACATCAATGAACGGGAGCGCGGATTACCGCACGCTACTCAACGGCAAAATTTAGCGGGAAGATTCACTCGAACCTCCCCGCTCCGCACACTAACTAACTTTGCTAAGCGTTGCTGGACCCTGCGTGATCGTACACTACTTGAGCGCATCGTTATCCAACAAGCTTCTCAGCTTCCTTCACGCACTGATCAAGCGTCCAGTCGCCCCGATAGGAGGACTGAAGCGTCTTTGGCAATGCCGAGAAAACCGTCCGGCGGAACTGCCGTGAGATGAATATGGTGACACCAAGATCATCATCACTGCGGATATTGCGCCCCCTCCACTGAAGGACGGAGAGCATCACACGCCAATTCCAGATCGCCCAACGCTGATTTCCATACCGACGTTCCTCGAATTGAGTCCGAGGAGCATCGGGCGGCGGATACGCGGGCCGAAGCCCGAATATCACGCCGGCAACCTGCCGAGGCAAATCGATGCCTTCGCCGAAATGCTGGGCGGTGCCAATGAGCGCATCAGCTTCCCCGTTTTTGAAACGTTGAGCCGCGTCACGTGCCGTGACACCATTGCCATATGAGATTGCATTCACACCTTCTTCAGCCATGATCTCAATGAGCCTGACCCTCTCCTCATTCGAGACGACGACATGAAGCGTGCGAATGCCTTTTGATGCGAGCTTTTTCGAAGCCCGTGCCATGCGTCGCATCACATTCGTTACCGTTCCACGCTTACGCTCGTTGAAAGCGAGGTTCGGCGTGTCGGTCGGCATACAGATGCAAGTGTGCTCCGGCGGGAATGACGGCGCAACGGTCAGGAACGAGCCTTTGATGCCTGATTCCTGGCTGAAAATCGTGCTGTCCCCTATCGTGGCGGAAAGCGCGATCGTCGTCTTGCCGAGCAGAAGCTTCATTAGGCCGGCGATGTGATGAGAACAGACGACCAGTTTGTGCTGAACACGGTCATTATCGTCCTTTTCCTCCACATGGTATGCGTAGGTATAGGCGAGCGCGCCGCGATTGGCGAGCGGAAGCGAGAACTCGAGAGATTTGATGTAGCGACGGAGATTTCCGACCACTCCTTCGATCTTTTTGAGAACATCGACTTCCTTCTTCGAATCGAGCACGCCGTCGAGGATCGCTTTCGAAACGGCATAACGCACAGCGCTTTCATCGATATCCGCAAGGAGGTCAATTAGGCTCGTAATCTCTTCCGCCGAGAGAAGCGTTCCGCGATGCGCGGGTTTCTTCTTCACGATTGAGATCATCCGCCTGCGGAAGCGGTTGAGCGCCTCCGCCGCGCCGTCCTGACCGGCGCGTTCGAGCAGCTCCACGGCCTTTTCGAGATGCCAATCGGTGATGTCGTAGGACAACGCCGACCGAACGGTCTCCGGCACGCGATGCGCTTCATCGATGATGAGCACGTCGGGTTCCGGAAAATCTTTCGAGAAGAGCCGTGAATACAGGTAGAACGCTAAGGTCGCCAAGACGGGCTTGGTTGTGGTCCGAGCCTCGAACTTCTGTTTGAGGTACGGGCACGGAATCGCGCCCGTCTCGAACGTCTCGCCAGTCTCCTGATTGACGCGATGCGGGCAATCCCGGAGCATCGAGCACGGAATTTCGTCCGCCTTGAATTTGGTCTCCGATTCGACAGTCAATCCCGTCTTGTCGCGCTCGTAATAGAAGCACGGAAAATCGTTGCGTCCCAAAGCGACGGTGAAGTCGTTCGGGAAACGTTCGATGATCTGCGCCGCAATGGCCTTCGTCGGAGTGACGAGGAACGCGCGTTTGAAGTTCTTCCGGGCAGTCCGGGTAATGGCGACTTCAATCGCGGTTTTGCCTGAACCCGTCGGAAGCTCGAGGATCGAGGATCCTTTGTCCGCGACGAATCGCAGACCTGTTTCCTGCACAGGGCGCATTCCGTCGCGGAATTCGCCGTCTTTCGGGAACTGGGAACTTAGCTCGTCCCATGTGAGCCAATGATGTTGCATAGTAACTTTGTCCGCTTTTAGCGGTTTAGTTTTCGAGGTTCTGAACGTTGGACGACTGCATTCCAATACAGCCGCACTCTATATGAGAGTTTAGATATCCTCGCGGAAATTAACATAAAATATAGCCTGCGTCAAGACCAATAAAAAAGCGGCTGGAATTTCTCCCAACCGCTCCGGACAACAACATGCTCTGCCGCGACCGACTCTGCTTAGCCAGACTTGACGCTAGGGAACTACACACAACCGAGTTGCGTAGCAATCAGAATTTCTCTAATTGCTCCAGACACTAAAGAACTCAGGAGGACAGTACATGACTTGACGTCACGCCAGAGGACTGGACTGAACTATGCTGGACCAAGAATCTAAGCGAGAAATAAAAACTTCTAGCTCCGGACGGCACTGAACGTAACCGGAGTGCACGGTACGACAGCGGGCTTTGCGTAACCATGCGACAAATCATAGCAGCTGGAACTTCTTCCAACGGCTCCAAACACTACAGGACTACAGAATACTGTACGATAGTATGCGAAGCAACACTGAAATTTATACGAGCTTAAATTTCCCGATCATACTATTTTTTCCTGCGGGGACGCCGGGATACTTAGGGAGAGCTTCGTCGATCGCCGGGATAGTGATATCTTCAAGAAGACCGTAAAGCCTACCGTGAAAAGTCACTCGAAATCCGGCTTTCAATACTTCCCCGGGATTGCCCATAACCGGCAGATCCCGAAAGGTCTTGTCGATTGGATCATAGAAGATCTGACGCTTCGGGACCAAATGCGCATATTTGTTAACTGATTTGTTACGCTTTGCTAAGCGTTGTTTTCGCATGAGACCTTTGCGTCGGATGGGTTTACCTGCCTTTGTACCAGTGAAGTGGTTCTGATTAGATGAGTGCATATCAAAGATCAGTTGAGGTTGGAATATATTTGACGAAATGTCAGGTTTCACTATGACATAGTTTAATAAACTACGCAAGTCAAACAAAAAAGCGGCTAGGACAAATCCCAACCGCTCCGGACTTCGCCACAGCCAACCAGACTAAACTACAGGATACAAAACCGTACGGGATGTCATAGCAAGAAACTTATAACTTCTTGCTCCGCACGCCGGGGGAACAAACTTGACTACACCTGACGTTGGCGCGCTCAACTGGAACTGTTAGCAGTTAGGTAAAACCAGACTGCTCCAAACGCCACCAAGCTGAACTTGACGCTAGCAAGCTACACTTAACCAGATAGCAAAGCGATCTGAATTATTTCAAATCGCTCCAGACACTACGATGGAGAACGATACCTAACTGAACTGCACAACGGTGAACCGGATCAATTAAACGACTCATTAAAAATAGAATCGCTCCGCACTTAACTGAACCGTAAAGAGCAACACGACACAGGACCCTGGCTAGCAGCACCCTACGAAATAAAATGTTAGCAATCAGACAAGACCTGACTGCTCCGTACCCCACTGGACTGGGCCAGACCCAACTACGCGAAACCGCGCGAAAATAAAAGCGGCGGATGAATGAACACCCGCCGCTCGACACAAAACTGTGATTCGCTAAACTTCACGCCGCGCCAGCGTAGTTTACTTTACGCCGGTGAAAAACTCACGTCTCGGCCAGCTCGAGCAGCTCGGGCGGAATGGGCTGACCGGGCAGGAACTCCACCATCTCGACGACCTGCTCGTTGCTGGCGATCGAAACGACCTCGACCTTTGTAACAACGGAGCGGCCGAAACGGCCCTTGGTCGCCGGACGCCAGTCACAGAGACCGACCTTGCGGCCTGCGGCCTCGACGAGCGAAACGACCGTGTCCTGGGAGATACCGCGCTTGTCGTCGAACTTGACGACGAGTTGCAGTGACCACTTGGGGATGCGCGGGCGGTTGATGCAGACGGCAACCTTAGAGGGGCCGTTCTTCATCACGCCGCGTACCGGGAATGGCCGCCATTCGACGTTGCCGTCCTTGTCGCAGTTCATGAACGGGCAGAAATCGTCGACGAACTCGAGGAAATCGAACACGGTCGTCGATTCCGCCGTCGAGATGGCCTTCTTGCCATTCTTGATGTAGCGGCCGGCGATGATGATCGAAGACATCAGGTTTTGCGTCGGCACGCCCATCTTTCCGTCCTCGGAACGATAGAGTTTGGTGCCGGCCTCGTCCTGAAGCGTCCAATCGGTGCGTTTGGCGATGGGGGTCTTCGTACGAAGGGCCTCCAAGAGTTCAGGCGGGGCAGGATTTTGAAGCATCCCCGGTGAGAGGTTGCTGAGTGTGAATCGCATGATTTTCATGTGAGTCCGTGCTGTTCTTTAGGGTTGCCCCAAGGCGTTTATACCTTTTGTTGTCAAATCTCCTGATGAAATCCCCGTGGCATTAGCCCCAAGCATCAAAAGATACAGACTGGTGTGCATATTACACACTCTTGATTATTTGTCAAGAATATGACCTAGATTATATTTAGACAGTAGCCACCGGAGCAGGAGCCTGCTCAACCGCTTTTTCTTCGGCTTTTACTTCAACCTTCACCTCCCCTTCTTTCTTCATCGGACTCTTCCTAGATAGAGCATTGATTTTCTTACCTTCGATGACCTTCTTGGAAACGAGGAAATTGTGCACCGTAACGGAGAGTTTGGCGCCATGGGATATCCAATGCCGTATCTGTTCGACATCGAACTGATCAATGCTGTTCTTCAAACGCGTATCATACCAGCCGAGATTCTTCAGATATTTACCGCTCTTCGGGCCGTTCTTCGAGTCAGGCAAAACGAGCCTGAATGTGGGCTCGTGCTTGCGGCCGGTCCTCTGCAATCGGATCATCAACATGGGAGAAAATGTATCAGATTGCGCCCTTAAACGCAACATTGCGCTCGCAAACGCTATTCTGCTATACTCCCGCCATGAAAGTTCTGGTCGTCGATGACGATTTGAAGCTGGCCGAATCCATAAAAAGCAGCCTATCTGCCTACTCACATACGGTCGACCTTTCTCCGGACGGCGCGGATGGCTCATTTCTGGCCAGAAGCTACGACTATGACGTCATAGTCCTCGATTATGCCATGCCGAAGAAAGACGGCCTGTCCGTATGCCGCGAGATCAGATCCGCCGGCAAAACTATGCCAATCTTATTTCTGTCCAATACCGACGATGTCGATACAAAAGTAGCCGCCTTCAAAGTCGGCGCCGACGATTACGTGACAAAGCCTTTTTCGCTGGAAGAGCTTCGCGTCCGCCTCGATGCCGTATCGCGCCGGACCCCGCAGATAAAGAACTCGATCCTGAAAGTCGTCGATCTGGTTCTCGATCAGAATATGAACACCGTGTCCCGCGGCAAAAAAGTCGTTCACTTGACTCGCAAGGAATTCCATATGCTCGAATATTTCATGAAGAATGCCGGCAAGGTCTTGTCGCGCGCCCAGATCATGGAGCATATCT
>CAYHFU010000036.1:0-6244 GCA_964355985.1 uncultured Candidatus Saccharibacteria bacterium
GTTATCGTTCATGAGATTGGAAATAAAATTAGGAGGACCAATAAAATCGACCTCCTTAATGTCTAATTTAGCATACCTTAACCCAAAAAACAAGTGCCGATACGCATCTCAAAACATCCAAAAACAGCTGATTTTAAGCCGTTTTTATTGAATACGCCCCGATCACTCGTACCTCAATGCTTCGATAGGACTCTTCTTGCTTGCTTGTCTCGCCGGATAGCCGCCAAATACTAGCCCAATAAGCGCTGAGACGCCAAGGCCAAGCAAAGCGCCGCCCCACGGAAAGATGTATTTCCAATCAACGCCCAAACCAACCGAAAGTCCCACGGATATGACTATAGCTAATACGGTGCCGAGTATTATGCCTACCGCGCCACCTATGGCGGTGAGCATGATCGCTTCAAGCAGGAACTGCGATAGAATATCCCGATCAGTCGCGCCGAGCGCTTTCCGAAGTCCGATCTCGCGCGTGCGCTCGGTTACCGCCACTAGCATGATGTTCATTATTCCCACGCCACCGACAAAGAGGGCGATCGAGGCAACTGCGACCAAAAACCAAGTCAAGGCCGAAGTGATCGTCGAAAGTCGTTCCGCAAGATCCTGTTGTGTCTGCACGGTGAAGTCGTCTTTCTCCGGATCAGTGATGCCATGCGAGTCGCGCAAGGTTAGTTTGATGTCATCGGCGGTCACGGCCACACGTTCGTCCGTTTCAGCTTGAATGATGAAACGGCTGAAATATTTTATGCCAAGTATGTAATTTTGCGCGGTCGTATAAGGGACCAGCACCATGTCGTCGAAGTTAAAAAGCGTGCCGCCGCCGGAGGAGGGAAGTACGGCCACGACTTTGAGATTCCTGTTTTTGATTTTGACCTTCTGATTCAATGGATCGTCACCGTCGAACAATTTTTCGGCGACCTTTGATCCGAGCACCACGACGTCCGCGCGCGACAGCAAGTCGTCCTTACCGAAAAATTCGCCTGCCACAGGTTTCAAATCAAAGATATCCGCCATAAGCTCAGTGCCGCCGAATATCGAGACCGAGTATGCGTTGGAACCGTAAGAAGCCGTATCCGCGCCGATCACCACCGGCATGATGCTTTTCAAATATGGAACATTTGCCTTATTCTCAAGCGCCTTCAAGTCCTTTTCCTTGAGTGAGTCGCTGAATAGCTGTGCGGTGTCCGAGGGTCCAGTCGGCTCTCTTCCCGGTATTACGGCGATCGTGTTCGTGCCCAGCCCCTGCACTTGTCCCAGAATGAGATCCTGCGCGCCCGCGCCGAGCGATACCACCAGCATGATAGCGGTGATGCCGATCACGATGCCAAGGATGGTCAGGAACGACCGTGAGCGGTTAGTCGCTAGGCCTTTGACGGCGGTTTTGAGGATATGTTTATAGGTCATGAAGTAGTAAAAATGAAAAAGTAAAATTACATATTTATAAATTTCTAATGAACACGGCGTGAATTTTTACATTTTATCTTTGTCATTTTGCATTTTACTTTTTCATTTTTACTATTTTACGAACTCGTCCCTCGCGCTCAGTCGATTCTTTACTTTCTCATCACTTTCAATTTTCCCGTCCATGAGCCGGATTATCCTTTCCGAATGTTCGGCCGTCGAAGTCTCGTGTGTGATGAGAACGATCGTTTTGCCGTGATCCTCATTCAAGTGCTGAATGATGGACATGACCTTCTTGCCGGATTTCGAATCAAGATTACCCGTCGGCTCGTCGGCGAATATGATTTCCGGATCAGTGACCAAAGCGCGTGCGATCGCCACTCTCTGTCTTTCGCCGCCGGAGAGTTCCGAAGGTTCGTGGTACATGCGGTGTTCCAGTCCCACATCCGTTACC
Source organism: uncultured Candidatus Saccharibacteria bacterium (assembly GCA_964355985.1). Classification (GTDB taxonomy): domain Bacteria; phylum Patescibacteriota; class Minisyncoccia; order Phycocordibacterales; family PALSA-1337; genus C7867-002. The sequence continues at coordinate 1,853 of CAYHFU010000036.1, forward strand.
GCTTTTCTGGCCTTCGCGTCCCATTCACTCTCCGGCAGCCGCGAATAGTAAAGCGGCAGTTTGACGTTTTCCAAGACGGATGTGCGCGGCAGGAGGTTGAACATTTGAAACACGAAACCGACTTCGCGATTCCGCAGATCGGCGAGTTCGTCGCGCGAATATTTTGAAGTATCTTTACCGTTAAATCCGTAGTGTCCGCTTGTGGGATCGTCGAGGAGGCCGAGCACATGGAGGAGTGTTGATTTGCCCGACCCGGAAGGTCCCATGATCGCCAGAAACTCGCCTTTCCTCACCGTGAATGATACGCCGTCCAAAGCGACGGTCTCGGTCTCACCGTCGCGGTATGACTTACGGATATTTTCTACTTCGATAATGTTCACCAGATTAGTCTTTCATGATCTTTACGAAATCATCAACCGTCATGTCTATGTCAGCAATGATCGCTCGCAAGGTACCGTTCGGCACATCTTTGCCGGCGTGAACCGCGACGGTAGTTCTGCGTCCGTCTGGATGCTTGAACTGCGTGTGGCTTCCGCATCCGTGATGTTCTGTAAAACCAAGCTTGCGCAGGATTCTAACAAGCTCTTTGGTTTTTACGACTGGCAATCGAGCCATTGGTCGTTACGCGTAAACGAGTTCTCGTTCCGATATGTGCTGAATCGTTTCCAGAGCGTTTTCTTCGCGCGGTACGGTCAATCCGTCTTTCATCAGTCCTTGAATGTGGCAGATAATGGCTTCTTTGATGTTCTTCCTGGTTTCTTCAATTGTTTTGCCGAAAGTATGAAGTCCTCTGAGCAACGGCACAAAACCGTGATAACCGGACGGTTTATCGGCTTCTATTATGGCTCTGAACGAGTATGTTATAGGATTTCTCATGTTTCCAATGGTTACTTTACTTATGCACTCATGTTATCACTCTGATTTATTGAAAGTCAATCAGCTTGAATTTGTTTACCAGTTAAGGGGAAGGGGAGACATAGGTGTTTTTGTTACTTTGAAAAGTGACGGATTTCTCGTCACTTTCCCGAAGTCGCAAAACCCCTTTCCCGTTCCGCCAATAATCCGGACAAAAGAATTCGCCGACCAGTTGTGCCGGTCGGCGTGGAAATCTTGAGTGGGTTTGTAGGTACCACTTCTATACCTCGGCCAATCGGCGTGCTCGGCGATGAGCTACCTTACGCCACCCTTTCAGAACCCTCGTGAGAGGATTGGGAATGGGAGCGTTCAGACAGATCCGCTCGAGAGTCTCGCCAATCTGCTCGTACATCACATCGGATGGAAAGCCTCCCCAACTACCGGCTTTTGCAACCTTGCTATTTTAGAGCATGGTTACAAACTTACGCTTGGCCAAAACTATTTAACATAAGTCACCACACTCTGCCCCTCATTCAAGCCCTCAATAATCTCAGTTGTGCCATCGGACCCTTTGAGACCAACTGTGACCGGAACAGAATCGTAAGTTTTACCGTCGGCGTTCAAGACGCGTACCACTTTTTGCCCATCCTCTTCGATGATGGCGCGCGAGGGAACGGCGAGGACTCCGGATTTCTCGCGGGTCATGATATCCGTGTTGGCCGTCATGCCGGAGCGCACGCGCGAATCTTTTTCTGTGAAGTAAAGAGTCACTTTGTAAGTGGGCACGCCTTCGAGGACCGTCTCTGCCGGATCAATGGCCGTGACTTTTGCGGGGAAGACCGTGTCGGAGCCGTAGGCGTCGAGGGTGACTCTGGCCGTATTGTTCAAAGTTATTTTGGCGATGTCGGCCTCCGGAACGAAAGTTTCGATCTCATAATCTCCGTAACTTTGCACAGAGAATTGGACGGAACCCGCGGAGACGAATTCGCCCAAGTCAGGTTCGACGCGAGTTACGAGACCGCCGATGGGGGAGACTAGCGTGTCTTTGGAGAGCTCGGCGCGGTATGAGGCAACAGTCGCTTCCTGTGCGCGGATCGCTTCCGCGGAAGAGCCGGCGTTCTTCAAGGTAAAGTTGTCTTGAGCTTCACCGTAGGCGGCAGTCTTGTTTTTGAGATCGGTCTCTGCGCCGGTAACCGCCGTTATGGCTTGGTTCAAACCGGCCTGCGCGTTATTCATGGCCAAAACATGCGAGTCAATCGTCGTCTGAGTAAGGCCGGAATTGCCCGGGTTCAAATCGTTCACGATGGCGGAGAGCGCGCTCATGTATCCCTTGATCACACCCAAACGATTGTTGGCGTTCTCTAGTGCGGTGCCCGTTCCGTCGGCCGAGCCTCCGGTGTCAAGTTCGGCTTTCCACTTGTTGAGTTCCATCGTCACAGCCAAACGCTTTTCATTTGTGGCCCGCTCAATGTTCGAAGAAGAAGTACGGATGTTGATCGTCGGGTTGACGCTTTGCGGATTGTCGAAGAAAGAGTCGGTATTATTGACCACCGCGCCCTGCGCTTTGACATAACCGTCGCGGAAAGCGTCAGCTGTGTCTTTCTTTGCATTTTCCAATGCGACCAACGCGGAATCAACCTTGGCTTTTTCGGCGGCCAATTCTTCGGGCCTGAGAGTTCTCTTTATGTCGTCCAATTTCGCCTGCGCTGATTGGAGATTTGCCAAGTCGGCCGCACTGTCGAGCGATGCTAGCGTCTGTCCGTTCGCGACGGTGTTACCAACCTTGACGGAAATCCTTGATACCGCGCCGCTCTTCTCGAATGCGAGATCTGCTTTTTCAACAGGTAATACCTTGCCGGTAACACTCACTATTTCCGTAACTGTGCCTCGCACTACCGTCGCCGTCTCAAAATTGCCGTTGGACGAGCCGCGGCTAAATATGAATATCGCGATAATGACGACAATAACGAGCCCGATAATGACATACTTGTTCTTGAAGAAGTTTTTGATTTTCCGCATGTTTTTGTTTTTAAAGCTTTTACCGATTCTATCACACCTCTCCGACGGTCGCACCACTCATGGCTCTGGATTGAGTATTACTAATATGGATAACGAGAATGCAAATAACGAATCAGCGATTTTCGCCGGCGGTTGCTTTTGGTGCACTGAAGCCGTTTTCAAGTCCTTGAATGGGGTAGCGGCCGTCATGCCAGGTTACATTGGCGGCACGGTGCCCAGCCCTTCATACGAAAAAGTCGTGAGTGGTGGTACGGGTCATGTAGAGGCGATAAAGATTGATTTTGATCCAAAGGTGATCTCATACGATGACCTTCTCGCGGTCTTTTTCAACACCCACGACCCGACGACCCCAAATCGTCAAGGTAACGACATCGGCGCCCAGTATCGCTCAGTCATTTTTTACTCGGATGAAACACAGCGCGAAAAGGCCGAGGAACTCGTAAAAGAATTGACGGAGACGCAAGCATACAACAAGCCGATCGTTACGGAGATTTTGCCTGCGGCGGAGTTTTACATGGCCGAAGAATACCACCGCGATTATTACGAACGCAACAAAGGCGCGGCGTATTGCGAGATTGTGATAGCGCCGAAGTTGGAGAAGTTGAGGGAGAGGTTCGAGAAACTTCTTAAAAGATAATGTAATTAATGCGTCAGCCGCGCTCGCAGGCGAGAACAGTCCTCCGCGAGGAGCTTGCGACGAGACGGAGGAGCTGTTGTCGCCGAGAGAGCGCGGTAACATATAACTATGAAAGAAAAAGAAATCAAAAAGAAATTGACCGCCGAAGAGTATCGAGTACTCCGCGAAAAGGGCACAGAGTTGCCGTTTTCCGGCTCCTTGTTGCACGAGAAGCGCAAGGGCATGTTCGTCTGCAAAGTCTGCGGCGCGCAATTGTTCTCCTCTGACGCGAAATTTGACTCCGACACCGGCTGGCCGTCTTTCGATCAAGCTCTTCCCGGCGCCGTCCGCCTCAAAGACGATACTTCCCACGGCATGACTCGCACCGAACTCGTCTGCAAAAAATGTGGCTCCCACCTAGGTCATGTTTTCAATGACGGTCCGACCGCAACCGGCGAGAGGTATTGCGTAAATTCGGTGTGTTTGGAGTTGAAAGCAGACGGAAAATAATTACTTTTTCCGACACATATTTTCGGGCTTGATCAAGTTGATATTTTTGCCATAAAATATGTGCAATGATCAAGCTCAAGCTAACCGTCCATGTCCAGGCTCGCCTATACGAACGCAACATTGACATTGATCACATAAAAAGAGCCATAGAATCGCCGGACGAAAAATATCCAGATCAAAAAGGAGTCAAAGTTCGTAAGAAAATTGGCGGGAAAATCATAACTGTGATATATTCAAGTGAACGGTGGCGCGATCAGCCGAACACTTATTTGATAATTACGGCTTATTATTTGGGCAAATAACATGAAATTTAATTACGACACAATCGCAGACGCCGCGTATCTCAAAATGAACGGCGGCAAGATCAAAAAAACCGTTGAAATGAAAAACGG
>CAYHFU010000037.1:0-6204 GCA_964355985.1 uncultured Candidatus Saccharibacteria bacterium
AATGCGCTACAATAAATTACAAGATTTCGGTAACACTTAATTATTGTCTAACAAGTGATCTCGGCATATAGCCGTTAAACGCAAAAAGGAGCTTGGTAGCTCCTCTTGCGAGAAATTTCCTCACGGAAGCCGAAGTTGTCGTCCTCGTAGTTCGAATCGTTGTAGAACTTGACTTTACCGTTGTTCGGATTGTAGTTGCCGTACGCAACATTGCCGTCGGAGAGCCGTGTGTGCCTCCATTCGTCCGTGTCACCGAACACCGTTTTCACAATGTTCTGAGTTATATGTTGCCGAGGTATGCCTCGTCATAGTATAAAAGGAGACACGCAATTTCTATATTTTTGGCAAATCGTTATTCGCCAGTCAGCGAACCGATTTCACAGCCATATGTATCTTAATATGAAAAACGGCGCAGAGACAAGCTCTGCGCCGCGCGTCACAAGGGAACTAGGTCTTAGGTTTGAGGCAAATTGCCTCGCGGAACCCGAAGTCGCCGCGCTCGCAGCCCGAACCGCGACAGCCGAACTCGACCCCGCCGAAGCCCGGACCGTAGCCGCCGTACGCAACAAAGCCGACGGAGAGCGTGCTCTCCGGAAACCATGTTACGGTTTGAGAGTCGAGAAACTCTTTCTCGATTTCGTGCCGCAAGCTCATTCCAATGCCGTAGTTGCAAAGATTCAGCGACACGGTCTGCCGACCGGCGAACCAGTGCTTGGCAAACTTTGGCGGCAATCCCATTGTCGCCAAAGTCGGTTTCGCCGACCGCTCGATGATGCACAGACAGGACATGTTTGCGCCTGAACCGAACTTCATCACATCCGTGTACTCGTACACGGACAGTTTCCGGGATTTGAGAGCTTTGTCCACCATTTCCCGGTTTGTGAGGCCGGGGTTAAAGATGGGTAAGGCCTGTTTCCACGGAAGCCGCGCCGGAAGCGGGAACACATCCCGAAGCGTGACTTTCGCCTTGAAGTAATCCTTGGCGAACTTCTCCATGTGCCCGAGCCATTGGAAGCAATCTGTCTCTTCAATCGGATAGCCGACCGTCTCGACAGGTACCGCCGAAGGAACAATTGTGCCTGGGAGTATGAACCCCCGCCGGATCGCCGGAATGATTTGGTCTTTGTGCTCTCGATGAAAAGCGATGACTTCTTGTGGAAGTCCCGCCGTTTCAAAGTTTGGCAACGCCTCATTGCCAAGGAGCCATGCGTCTCTACTGAAGGTTGTCTCACTCATGTGAGGTGTCCTTTCTTCCGTTCACCAAACACGCTCGCGACCGATTTGACGGTCCTTTTTAGTTAATTCAAGGTGCTCAATTACTGCTTTATAGTTTATCATATAAGCTATTCTGTGTCAATGGTCTCTCGAAAAAATAGCTCCTTTGAGCCATCATTCCGCCATCCACCTCGCAAATATGCCGCAAGGTAAAATTCTCGATTCAAGGTCGGCCATTTTCGACTCTCGGATCGCAAGCTCGCCGAACTTCGTCTCGCCTCCGAATTTTTCTTTGAGAGAGAGTAAGATGTTTTCGTAAGCCAACGCCGAGTAGCCCGCCGAGTAACCGTTGATGAGGAAAAAGTGCGGCAGGTCGTGATGTTTCGAGTCGATATCGTCGGAAAGTAGCGCCGCGCACGATTCAACGAGAGGTAAAAGATCTTCTTCGATTTTCCAGAGTTCTCCTTCCGGCCCGTGCCCGAACGAAGGTGGATCCATGATTATTCCATCATACTTCCTCCCTCGTTTTATTTCCCTCTTTACGAATGTTCTCGCGTCATCCAGTATCCACCTCACGGGTCTGTCTCCCAATCCCGATAATTCCGCGTTCTCCCTGGCCCAAGTCATTGCCGCCTTTGATCCGTCCACATGCGTCACTTTCGCCCCCGCGCTCACACACGCCAATGTTGCTCCGCCGGTGTATCCGAATAAGTTGAGGACTTCGGGGGTCGCGACCGGCGCAGAGGACTCTCCGCCAGTCGCGACGAATGTGTCGGTCTCGGTCATCGCGTCAGCCGCACCGTCTCCGACACTTCGCGGAGCGTGCCCTACCAGCGGGGTGCGACGAGGCACGCGGAGCGAAAGTGTCGGCGACGGCGCAGGCACGGCATTCAAGGTACCGCGCAACCACTCCCAATTCGCGCTCTGTTCGGGAAAAATCCCCGTATGCTTGAACACCGTCGGCTTCACCCACATTTTCAAACCCCCAAGCCCTATCTGCCACCGCTCCGGCACGGTTTTCGCCAATCGCCACTCCCCCTTCTTTTCGTCCCGCGTAAAAACTCCGTCCGCCTTTTCCCATTCTCGCGCGTCCAATCGTTTGCGCCACAGCGCTTGCGGATCCGGCCGCGACAAAGTGAATCCGCCGAACCGCTCGAGTTTTTCCCCTTCCCCCGAATCCAGAAGTTCGTAATCTTTCGACACTTCGGTTATGAGTATCGTTTTATTCATGGCCCTTCAAAATCTCCGTCGCCGTTACAAACAATATTGTCGAAGTCGCCGCCGACAAGAGGCAGTAGAGGCAATACGAGCCGATCGTGAACACTTGTATGTAGACGAACCAGAGCGACGCCGCAAATCCCAAGACAGTCGCCAGCAAAGTCCATTTCAATATTTCCGAATGATGCGCCATGAGAGTCGCCGCATGCTTTGATTCAAGGTAAATGAACGCTCCGAGCGCTATCAGAAAATAATACGCCGCTCCTAAAAGCGACACCGGGATCCCCGCGACTGCGGAATATTTACTCGTCAAAACATCTTCGCAGCCTTCAACAATCGTGCATGGAGGTATTACGCCGCGAAAATGTTCAAACGCCAGATACGCCGAATCCGCAAAACCGATCAAGGCAACGATCAGAATAAATACGACTGCCCCGCTCCTAATTTCCGGCAGCGGCTTCGTCAATAATTGCTTTAAATTGCTCATAACTTCCTGGATTAGTTATCACTTTGCCGTCGACGAAGAAAGTTGGCGTTGCGTTCACCCCTATCCGTATCGCGTCGTTCATGTCATCGTTCACTTTCGTCCGCAGAGTCGAGCTCGCCGTATCGGCCTTGAATAGAATGCCGTCCAAACCAAGTTCCGCGGCATAACCGGCGAACTTGCCCTCCGCCTCTACGACCGAGAGGTCAACCCATTCGCGATAGTTCGAGAATATCATGTCGTACATTTCCCAAAATTTACCCTGCGCCCCGGCCGCCTCGCTCGCCATCGCGGCGGGTACGGCGTGCTTGTGCTGTGAAAGCGGGAAATGCCTGTAGATCAAACGAACCGTCGTCGACGCTTCTTCTAGTAGTCTGTCGACTATATGGTAATAAGATTCGCACGCCGGACATTCAAAATCACTGTATTCGATGATCGTCACTGGAGCGTTTTCCGGTCCCGTAACATGGTCCGCCGTCGTTATCGGCGCGGGTTGCCCTATGTTCGCGTCCGGCAGAGGCTTCTTCATGGCCACGGCCAATCCCCACACGATCAGTCCCAAGATCGCGACAAATACCGTCCAGAACAAGATTCTTTTGGTGTTCATAGAAACTGATTATTACACTATTCAGACCAGTTGCGCAAACCAAATGATGAGATAGATTCCGATTGCATTCATGACAAAAGCGACCGGCATAAGTACCGCCGTCTTCACCTTCGACATACCCATGAGCGCCAAACCAAATTCGTCCGGCAGAGGCGAAGCGATGATCGCCGCGCCGAGTAATGGTGACAGCCATTTCAAGAAACCAAAGTGGAACGAGGAGACGACATGCTTCACGATTGACGGCTTGAGCGAATTTGCAATATCGTCCGCGAATTTGTCACGAATGAAATAAAAAAGCATGAGATCCCCTAGCATCGCCCCCAACGCGCCCCAGAGCGCCACCGCCGCGTGCGATCCCGTTTCCGCTATGCCCGCAAGCGCGACAGATGCCGGAGCCACCGTGAAAACCGAGGTGAAAAAGATTCCCGAGACGAAACTCGCCGTCGCCGTCCCGCCCAAAAGTCCGACGACGCTCTCAATGATTCCCGACTGCGACAAAAGTACCGCCGCCACCGCGCCAGCAAGTACCAACAAGAAATCTTTCATTAGTTCCCGTCGCGCCTTGGCTCTCCTGGAAACTTTCATTTGAGACGATTATTTCGCGAGTCTGGCTATCTTTGCAGCGATGCGTTTCTTCGTCTTTCGCGATCTTGATGTTTTTAATTTTGTATTTGCCGGTCCTCTCATAGATCTGAACTATACACGATATTCTCGAAATATCCTAATATTATGGGCCTAGAGTTGGCATAAAGTCTATTTCTCTTTCTCCAGAGCTAATCTGAGCGAAAACAACGCTTCTGACTTAAGCTTTGCTTTTGCCCATGCTTTCTGTTTCTCGGTGAGCAATTCACCCATGCCGGAAAGCATGTTGCCGTCATCGAATTTTTCCATTATGTCGATGCACTTTTTCAAAAACTCTGCGTACGAGACGCCCATGCGATCCTCAACGATTTTCTTGTTAACGGGCCAATCGTGAGAAAGGAAAAACTGAACGTCAAAAATGTCGCGATTCGTCTTACCGATCCGTTCGTACATGGCACAAAGTTTATGAGCAGCCATGTCCTCTTTCACCATCACCTGCATCGAGATGCCGAGAAATGACTCCACCGAATACTTTGAACCGAACTCGCGGCGATTAATCTCTACCTTGATGTTTTGGGCGTTAATATCTTTGTCATCATAAGAAAGAATGTAAAGAAGATTGAATCTTTTCTTTCGTGCCTCTTTTAATTTGCCGTGATCCTCGATAATTGCTTTGACGCGATCAAACACATAGTCCTCCTTGTCCGAATCAAGCAAATCAAAATCCAAATCCACTGAGAAGCGATTGAGATTATAGAAAAACGCGGCAGCTGTCCCACCCTTAAATCCCAAGATCGTACTGATGGTTGCGTCAGTATAAATATCCTTGAGGATTTTTATGAGAATGTTTTTATGTTTTGCGGTGTCAAGAGTCATGTGATTATTTTAGATTTTTCTTGAATCCCTCATGGTACATTTTCACCATCTTAGCCATGCGTTTATTACCACCATAAATAGGCAAGATCTCGTATACTTTTTCCCAGTCCAAAGCCGAGAGATTATCAAAATGGTAATCCTTATTAAGATAGACGACATCCAAAAATGCTCTCTCGGGCGAAGCGATACTGTAATTTTCTCTTGATTCTATACCGGCCTCGTTGGTGAGAATGGTATCCTTTATTTTCTTATAAGCATATTTCTGCCCGTCACACTCAATTTCTTTGGTGGTATACGACGCAACGAAAATCTGACCGTACGACTGAAAAGTAATTCCTGCCGCGCCTAAGGCCGTCTCCATGCTGATGTATGAGGGAGTGTATATTTTTGTGGCCAACTCATATTTATCGTAATTCTTGTCTTTGGAATAAATACCCCTGCGCACGGCATTCATTTTATCGGCCTTAATGTAACGGTGAATCTTCTTCTTGACGAAATTCACGTCAGATTCTCCCCAAAGCAAAATAAGGTCTTTAAAAGTAAAGATTGTTTTTTTGGATCTCATTAAGTCTAAAATGTAGTCTTTTTCCATAAATTGATGGTTTTTGTTATATTGGTACCCAAATATGGGTACCTTTGGTTGAAATTATACGCTCTACTCAAAATAAACGCAAGTGGCGTTATGGCTCAAAAAATATCGTCTGGGGTGCCTAGAGGGAATCGAACCCTCGAGACCAGCTCCACAAGCTGGAGTTTTGCCACTAAACTATAGGCACCATGGATTTGTCGCCGCGGTCATTCGAAGATACGCTTCGCTCAACAATACTTCGACGGCTCCTCTTTTATACCACTTTTATGGTTCGTTAGTCGAGCAAACGCGTACAGGACGGACGATAGGCGGTTCAAGAACGCGAGCGTCGATGGGTTCAACTTCACCTCCCCACCCTCGACCGCCTCTACCGCTCTCCTCTCCGTCCTCCTCGCAATCGTCCTCGCCGTGTCGAACAACGCCGAGACTTCCGTGCCGCCGGAGACAAAGAAGGTCTTGATCGGCGGTAATTCTTTTTCAACCAAGTCGGTTACCCGTTCCACTTCTTTCACCTGCGCCTCGCCCAGTTGTTTGTCTGCGCCCGCAACCTCCGCTTGGACCGTAAAGAGGCAATTTTGGGGATAATACCCAAATATCGTGGCATGAAATCAGACTCCTGTCGCTTGGTTAAGC
>CAYHFU010000038.1:0-6168 GCA_964355985.1 uncultured Candidatus Saccharibacteria bacterium
TCAGCGCGACAACGACAAACTCATAAGCACGCTTCTTCACTTGCGGGACATTGGGAATACCATCCTAGTCGTCGAGCACGACGAAGACACCATGTTCGCCTCTGACTACATCGTTGATATCGGCCCCGGCGCGGGTGTGCATGGAGGAGAAGTTGTCGTGGCGGGATATTTGGAGAAACTATTGACCGCCAAGAAGAACGATTCAGGGTCGCTCACGCTTTCATACCTGCGCGGCGAATCCAAGATCGACAAACCGAAGGAAAGACGCGCGCCAAAAGGTAAGTTGATGATCCGCGGCGGCAACATATTTAACATCAAGGATATGAACATAGACATATCGCTCGGGTCATTGAATGTCATAACTGGCGTCTCGGGCTCGGGCAAATCTTCGCTCATGTACGAAATCATTTACAGGAACCTGGCGCGCAGGTTCGAGATGAAGCAGAGGTCAAACGATCCTGTCAATTGCAAAGAATTCAAAGGTACCGAATATGTTGGCCGCGCGATCTTGATCGACCAATCGCCAATCGGTCGCACGCCGCGGTCAAACCCGGCCACTTACACCGGCGCGTGGACTCACATCCGCGATCTTTTCGCGGCCGAGCCGGAAGCGCACGCCCGCGGCTGGGGCCCGGGCAGATTCTCCTTCAATCGTCCCGGTGGCAGATGCGAGGCCTGCGAAGGCAACGGCGAAATCGCGGTCGAAATGCACTTTTTGCCCACGGTTTATGTCAGATGCGATATTTGTAACGGCAAGAGGTTCATGAAGGAGACGCTTGAGATTAAATATCGCAAGAAGAACATTCACGAAGTCCTGGAATTGACCATTGAAGAGGCGCTGGACTTTTTCAAGGACATTCCGGCGGTCGAGGACCGCCTCTCTACCTTGAATGAAGTCGGACTCGGTTATGTCAAACTCGGCCAGTCGGCGACCACTCTCTCCGGTGGCGAGGCACAAAGGGTGAAAATTTCCTCGGAGTTGTATCGCGCGCATGTTCAGAAAACGATTTACTTACTCGACGAGCCGACGGTTGGGTTGCACTACGAAGACGTCAAAAAACTAATAGAGATTCTTCAAAGATTGGTAGACAAAGGCAACACGGTAGTCGTCATTGAACACAATCTCGATCTTATTAAAAATGCCGACTATGTGATTGACATCGGTCCCGAAGGCGGCGAAAGGGGAGGCAAGATAGTCGCCAAAGGTACGCCCGAGGACATCGCCAAGAATGAAAAGTCGTACACGGGCAAGTATTTGAAGAGGGTGTTGGAATGAGATCGGATCTCAGTGTTGAGCCATGAAACGACAAATGCTCGCAAAATTGAATATTTCGGATACGCCGGGCGTCTATATATTTAAAGACGCGAATAAAAGGCCGCTCTACATCGGCAGGGCGACTTCATTGAAAGATCGTGTTAAAAGTTATTTTGGAGATGACCTGATAGAGACCAGGGGGCCAAGAATTGTAGATATGGTGACGAAAGCAAAGTCACTCGATTGGCGGGAGACGGATTCGGTATTGGAAGCGATAATATTGGAAAGCAACCTGATCAAGAAGTATCAGCCGCGTTACAACATTGACGAAAAGGACGACAAGAGCGACCAATATGTGATTATCACAAACGAAGAGTGGCCGAGAGTTTTCTTGGAACGGGCGCGTAATTTTGAGCTTGACAGGAAAGAGGGAACTATCGGTTATGAAGTGAAAAAGGCGTTCGGTTCATATCCATCCGGCGGACTAATGAGAGAGGCCTTGAAAATCCTTCGTTGTCTGTTCCCATTCAAGGACAAAAAAGCGCGCGATCCAAGACACGACTCTTTTTACAAGGCGATGGGCAAGTCGCCGGAAGGGGATGACGAGAAAGCGTTGGGAAAATACGAGGAGACGATAAAAAACCTAATTCTCTTTTTTGACGGTAAGAAGAAGATTCTGCGCAAATCATTGGAAAGGCGCATGAATGAGCACGCGGCCAAAATGGAGTTTGAAGACGCAGGCAGAATCAAGAGATTGCTCTACACGCTCAATCACATAAACGACATTGCGCTCATAAAGGCGAATCGCGACAGTCGAATGGAAGGCGGCGGAGATCGGATCTCCGATTTTCGGATGGAAGCCTACGATATCGCGCACTTGAGCGGCACCAACACAGTCGGGGCAGTGACTGTTTCTATTGGTGGAGAATTGGCCAAAAATGAATATCGCAAATTCAAGATCGCAAAAGACAAAAATGACGATTTGCGTAATCTGGCTGAAATCCTAACCAGGAGATTGAATCATTCGGAGTGGAATTATCCCGACCTGATCGTCGTTGACGGTAATGAGATGCAGGCAAAAGTCGCCGAGTCCGTATTGAAAGCGCGTCGAATCGGAATACCGGTCGTCGCTGTGACAAAGAACAAGAGACACAAAGCAGCCAAGATTTTGGGCGATGAATCAATTGTTCGCAAACATAAAACGGAAATAATCGCTTTAAACGCGGAAGCGCACAGGTTCGCGATCGCTTATCACCGCAAACTCCGCAAGCGTGATTATGAAGCCATGCTTGCATCGTCAGGCGACGGTGTGGTATAGTCCTTGTCGGATAGCCCTTCCTGCGCTTGTCCGAATTCCACACAGGAACCGTCTGCTTTTCTACGGTTCCTTGCAAGCGCCAAATTCTCCGCTTGTTTTCATAGCTTGAGTTAGACTTGACTGATGGGTAACGCGTTCGCTGACGCGTTACCCTTTTTGTTTTCTGCTATAATCAACGCATGGTTTACCAGACAAGGATCGGCGTTTTGCGCGGTGGACCGAGCAGTGAATACGAAGTATCGCTCAAAACCGGTGCCAATATTTTGCGAGCATTGCGTGAGAAGCATGTGAGCAAGTATCGCGCGCACGATATTTTAATTGATAAAGAAGGTAATTGGCATATTGATGGGTTGTCGGTCTCGATAGGTGATGCGTGTTCGCGGATTGACTGCGCCTTTAACGCCTTGCACGGGTCTTACGGGGAAGATGGTAAAGTTCAACACATACTGGAAGTTTACAGATTGCCGTTCACCGGTTCGGGCTCGGTTGCTTCAGCAGTAGGCATGAATAAGGCGCTGTCCAAAAATATTTTTCGTGCGCATGATATCAAGATTCCAACACACAAGGAAGTTGCCTCAGAGAGGATTGATTCGGATGTTGACGGAGTAGTCAGGGAGCTCTTCCAATCGTTGCTCCTGCCCGCGATCGTGAAGCCGATCGCCGCCGGTTCTTCGGTCGGAGTAAAAATAGTGCGTGTTTACGATGAATTGCCATTCGCTCTCTCTGAAGCCGCCAAACACGGGCCGGTCGTGATGATTGAAGAATATATTCCCGGAGCTGAAGCGACCTGCGGAGTGATTGAAAACTTCCGGGGCGAGGAACTGTACGCTTTGCCGGTGATTGAGATACGCCCTCAGACTGAATTCTTCGACTATGAAGCAAAGTATGCCGGCAAGTCGTTGGAAATAGTGCCTGCCACTTTCGCCGACCATATCAAAAACGCAATCCACGAACTTGCAAAAAAGATTCACCGCGTGCTCGGCCTGCGACATTATTCCAGGTCCGATTTCATAATTCATCCGAAGAGGGGGATATTCGCGCTCGAAGTTAATACTTTGCCAGGTCTCACGGACGAGTCTCTCATGCCAAAAGCGCTTCGCGCGGTCGGCAGCGACACGCACGAATTCGTGGATCATGTGATCGGCCTTGCGATGTCGCGGTAGATTGTCTGACTTACTGTGGTGGACCCGAGCGGATTCGAACCGCTGACCTCCTCATTGCAAATGAGGCGCTCTACCAGCTAAGCTACGGGCCCGCTTCACTTCTTGCCTCGATCGAATTTGGCGAAATTACGAAATTTCCTTGTGGACCTAGGGGGAGTCGAACCCCCGCCTCGGCAATGCGAATGCCGCGTCGTACCACTAGACTATAGGCCCGCGGGAACATGTCGGGGTGCCGAGAATCGAACTCGGACCTCACGCACCCGAAGCGTGTATACTACCACTATACTACACCCCGATTTACCAAGCCGAAGCTTATGAAGCGAAGGCTGGTGGTGGACCATACCGGACTCGAACCGGTCACCTCACCCATGCCATGGGTGCGCTCTACCAGATGAGCTAACGGCCCGCAAATCACACTTGCTGGTACGCCATAATCTAGCACAAGTTGAGGAAAATTCAAAAATACGAGATGCTTCCAGCCGGCGTAGTTTTAACCGGAGGAGGGGCCAAGCTTCCCAAAATAACGGAGCTTGCCAAAAAAGAATTAAAACTGCCCTGCCGCATTGGAAAGCCGTCTAATTTTACGGGGCTGGAAGACGATTTGAGCTTTAGTGCTGTTTGCGGTTTGGTTTTGCGGGGGGCTGGTCCGGAAGAAGAACCCACTTTTCGGAAAAATGCCTTAGCTGTATTTGATGGAGGTTTTGGCGGCGCAATTAAAAAAATATTTAGAAATTTCCTGCCCTAAGCTTTGAATAAATTTTTAAAATAGACTATGACAAATTTAGCGAAAATAAAAGTTGTCGGGGTTGGAGGGTCTGGCTTGAACGCTGTTTCAAGAATGGCAAAATGCAATATAAAAGGCATAGAATTAATCGCTGTCAATACAGATACCCAGGACCTTGCCAAGGCCAAAGCCGATGTAAAAATAAGAATTGGCGTTAAGGTCACCCAGGGATTAGGAGCCGGAATGGATCCTGAAACAGGAAGAAAGTCGGCTTTAGAAAATCGTCAAGAAATAGCAGACGCCTTAAAGGGTTCTGATATAATTTTTATCACTTGCGGCATGGGCGGAGGAACGGGTTCTGGAGCGGCTCCCATTGTTGCTGAAGCGGCTAAAGAAACAGGCGCTTTGACCTTAGCCGTAGTTACAAAGCCGTTTTTTTTCGAGGGTTTGGCCAGAGAGAAAATTGCCGAGAATGGAATAAAAAGATTAAAAGAAAAAGTTGACACCGTAATTATTATTTCTAACAATAAGCTTCTTTCTACCTTAGACCCAAACATATCTCTGGTAAACGCTTTTTGGGTTTGCGATGATATTTTAAGGCAAGCTGTCCAGGGAATTTCCGATTTGATTTTGCTTCCAGGCATTATTAATGTTGATTTCGCCGATGTTAAAGCAATAATGGGCAACGCGGGTTCTGCTCTTTTTGGAGTTGGAAGGGCCCGAGGCGAAGGAAGAGCGGAAAAAGCGGCAATGGCAGCGATTAGTTCTCCCTTATTGGACATTTCGCCGAAAGGAGCCAAAGGGGTTTTGTTTAATGTTTCCGGCGGAAAAGACATAAGCTTGTCTGAAATTGACGAGGTGGCTAAGGTTATTAATCGGGAAGTCAACTCGGATGCAAAAATAATTTTTGGCGCGGTTCAAGACGAAAAACTAAAAAAAGGAGAAATTAAAGTAACAGTCATTGCCACAGGTTTTTAAAAACAAATGTTAATTTTAGGAATTGCCGATTTAATTTCGGCTTTGCTTTTAACAAGGGGATTCTATAATGTTTCAATCCCCAGCGCGGTGATATTTTTTTTCGCCATTTATTTATTTATAAAGGCGATTTTTTTCATAGCTGATGTTGGGAGCTGGATGGATATTATAGCCGGATTTTTGCTTGTTTTAAGCATTTCTTATTCATTGCCAACGTTTCTTTTACTCGGTTTCGCCATATTAGTTGGCCTGAAAGGAGCTATGAGTTTACTGGCCGGGCTTCATTAAGAATTCAAATCGAAGAAATAAATTTCTTCTCCATCTTCACTGCGGTTTGATAAATGACTATTTCAAAAATTTCTTTTTTTAAACACCGACTTCTTGTTAGTGTTTTTTATTCTGTTAGCCGAAACCAAAATTGATTTTTGAGTTCATTGCTAAGTTTATAAGTATTTGCGTGAGAAAGGACACTGAGATAGGACTGGAGAGATTGTTCAAGGGTTTGCTTGTTAATTAGTCCACTTTTATATTCCCTAATTCGTTTTTTTAATTTTTTGAAAATTCGCTGTTTAGTTTTAGTGCGAAGTAAATGATGATGTGGTAAAATAATGTAGCCAAGAAAATCTATGCCCTGATGAAATTTACGGATTGTAATTTTTTTAGGGTGTAGCTCAAGAGCGAGCTTTTCTGTCAGAAAAGAAAGAATAGGATTAATAAGATTTTCCAAATACGA
>CAYHFU010000039.1:0-6033 GCA_964355985.1 uncultured Candidatus Saccharibacteria bacterium
GAGGTTGTAATTTTCACGCGAGGTGAGATATGGTGTTGTCTCGATTAAGGCACAACCTCGACGAGAAGGAAGGGCTTCTCCCGACTTTTTTCACTGCTCTCTCACTACCTCGCGGATGTCCTCGCGAATTGAATCGAAAGAGTCAGTGGCGCTCTGGCGCGCATCTTCGATCTTCTCCTCAATCTCCGCCATCCTGCCGTAGACCCTCGTCTCGGCGGAGTCGAAGCGCTCTTCAAGCCGTTCGAAACTGCGCCCGAGGTTGAGGGAAATTTCGTCACTACACTTGTAAATGAGCCGTTCGATCAGCTCCAAATCTTTTGGTTCTAAAGACATGTTTTTGATTGGTTATTACGAACTCAACTGATAATGAACCAATCATACAAAACGGCGATAAAATTTTGATGAATTTTTGATGAAATTTCGATAAAAAAGTTATGAAATTTCGATAAAATTTTACGCGGCTCAACATGGGCACATTCGTAGATTTTTGTCGTATTTGTTGTCTTGGAAGCATCACGAAAACTGCTTTTTGGAGGATGATTTTGTCGTTTCTTGCGACACGGTTGCCGATAATAAAAGCAAGATGTAGTAATGCACACCCTATCCACTTTTTCATTTTTACTTTTTACTTTTTCAATTCTGCTATAATGTCTCCTATCATTTGCCGACAAAAACATGTCACCCGTTTCACCATTCCTGAAAGCTAGAGATCTGAAGATCCCGCCGCACTCCATTGACGCTGAAAAGGCCTTGCTCGGCTCCGCGCTCATGAACCCCGAAGTTATGCATGAGGTCACGGACATTATAAGCAATCGCTCTTTCTACTCCAACCAAAACCGCTCCGTCTGGATCGTACTCTCCGAACTTCACGGCAAATCCACGCCCATCGACCTACTCTCCGTTTCCTCCCGCCTCAAGGAAAAGGGCTTGCTTGAAGACGCCGGTGGCATGGCGTATCTCACGGAACTCATAAACATCGTCCCCTCCTCCGGCCACGCCAAGCACTACGCCGAGATCGTCGAAAACAAACATGTTATGCGCGACCTCCTGCGCGCGGCCGAAGAGATCAACAATCTTGGCTACGACGAAGAAGCCGACCTGCATGACATTCTGGAAAAAGCCGAGAAGGCGCTCTACGGAGTCACCAACAAAACCGGCTCGCGTAAGTTCGTCGAGCTCAAGGACACGCTTGACGAGGCATGGGAGCGACTTGATCACCTCCACAAGACCAGGAATGAATTGCGCGGCGTGCCGACCGGCTTCCCCGAACTCGACCTCAAACTCTCCGGCTTCCAGAAGTCCGACCTTATCATCCTCGCGGCGCGACCTTCGATGGGAAAAACTTCGCTCGCCCTCGACATCGCGCGCAAGGCGGCGGTCAATCACAAGGTGCCGGTGGCGATATTTTCGCTTGAAATGAGTTCGCAACAGCTAGTTGACCGCATGCTCGCGGCGGAGTCGATGGTTGATTCTTGGAAAATTCGCACTGGACACAACCTCTCGGTCGAGAACGACTTCAAGTCCATAGGTGAAGCGATAGCCCGCCTGCAACAGGCGCCGATATTCATAGACGACGCGCCGGGCAATAATATCTTGAAGATGCGCGCGGTGGCGAGACGGCTCAAGAATGACAAGGGGCTTGGCTTGATCGTCGTTGACTACTTGCAACTCATGGTACCTACGCAATTGAGTAAGTACAATGATAATCTTGTCCAGCAAGTGACGGAGATATCTCGTTCGTTGAAGAACTTGGCGCGAGAATTGGAGGTGCCTGTGTTGGCACTTTCCCAATTGAGTCGCGCGGTGGAGCAGCGCGGCGGCAAACCTCGGCTTTCCGACTTGCGCGATTCGGGTTCGATCGAGCAGGACGCGGATGTGGTGATGTTCATTCACCGCGAGGCGGATCAGGACATGGGGGGTAAAAAGGAGGAGGCGGAGATACTGATCGAGAAGCACAGGAACGGGCCGACGGGCATGGCGAAACTTTACTTCGACAGCAAGAAGACGACTTTCCTATCGATGGACAAGGGGGAGTTCGGGGATTTTGACGCGGTGAAAGAGTGATTATGGATTCATTGACGAAACTACAGGAAATATTTTCGCATTTTCCTGGAATAGGACCGCGACAGGCGCGGCGGTTTGCTTATTATTTGCTCGGAAAGCCGCAGTCGTTCATAAAGGAGTTTACGCAACTGATTGAAACAGTCAGAAAAAGCGTGCGCGAGTGCGATAAATGTCATCGGTATTTCATCGAAAACGGGCGAACTGATGAGATCGGATCTCCGCATTCCTGCCCCCTTTGCTCCGACGCCTCGCGGGACTATGCGACATTGATGATTGTGGCGCGTGATTCTGATTTTGAATCAATCGAAAAGAGTAGCGCTTATCGCGGCCTCTATTTTATTCTAGGTGGCACAGTGCCCATTCTCGACAAGGAGCCGGACAAAAGGATTCGATTGAAGCAATTATTGGAAA
The DNA here is from genome assembly GCA_964355985.1 of uncultured Candidatus Saccharibacteria bacterium. GTDB lineage: Bacteria > Patescibacteriota > Minisyncoccia > Phycocordibacterales > PALSA-1337 > C7867-002. The sequence continues at coordinate 2,476 of CAYHFU010000039.1, forward strand.
GAGTGTCAAAAGGGTCGGAAATCAAAGAAATCATCCTTTCACTGAACGCGACTCCCGACGGCGAGCACACGGCGACGATTGTCAAGGACGCGCTCGGTAAGATTGTCAATAATAAGCAAACAAAAATAACCGTCCTAGGCCGCGGCCTTTCAACAGGTGCTGAACTTGAGTATGCAGACGGCGACACTATTCGTAACGCGCTCAAGCATCGGGAGTGAGTTATTTGAGCGCGTCGATCTTGACCTTGAAAAAGTGTTGCCTGTGCCCGTTCCTCTTGTGGTACCTGCTCTTTTGCTTGTATTTGACCACCAGGACCTTGGCCGCGCGGCCGATCTTGACGATGGTGCCTTTTACTTGTGCCTTGGGGATGTAGGGAGTGCCGATAGTCGTGTCTTTGCCGTCATCAACAAGCAAAACCTTGTCAAAAACGACGGTGTCGCCTTCTTTGTGCTCGCCATCAAGCTTCTCAATGGTAACGACATCGCCCTTTGAGACGCTGTATTGCTTGCCGCCGGTCTTGATGATCGCGAATTCCATAATGATCTCTATTATACATAGATTCGAAATTTATTCAACTTCTGGCTTGTCAAGCAAAGATACCTCAATACCCGGAGAGTCTCCTGTTATGCGTAATATGTCTTTGTCCACCTTCTTCAACTCCTTGCCGGAATTATTGTAATGATTGAAAGCCGTGACCAGTGAAGTGCCGAGTTTGCCGTGATATTCTTCGTACCTTTTCAAATGCGTGCCCAGCTCGGAAACGCGCTTGACGATGTCCTTGGCCGTTTCTTCTATTTGCAGGGCCTTGAGCCCCTGCATGACCGTTTGCAGATACGCCAAGAACGATGTCGGCGAAACTATGATGACCTTGTACTTGTTGGCGGCGCGTTGGATCAGATTGTCCGTTTCGTCGGTGACCGCTCCGATCTTGTTGATCAAAAGGTCGTAATAGATGGCCTCGTGCGGAATGAACATAAACGCAAAATCCATGGTCCCTTCCGCAGGCCTTACATATTTGGCGGTTTCCTGGATGCGGGTCTTGAGATCGTTCACGAATTCTTTTTCCAACTTCTCCTTCTCGGCGGGATTTCGTTCTTCGACGAGTTTGTTGTAGTTTTCTAGAGAGAATTTGGAATCTATGGGTATGATCTTTTCTTTAATAAAGACGACGGCGTCCACGACCTCTCCGTTTTTGAATGGAAACTGCATCTGATATTGACCGGGTGGCAGAATGTTCCGAAGCAAGGTTTCCAAATAGTATTCTCCCAATATTCCGCGGTGTTTGGGATTTTTCAAGATGTCTTCCAAGTTGCGCAGCTGGTCTTGCACGGAAAGGCTTTGTTTGCCTATCTCTTTGACCTGGGTTATTTCGTTGGTGATGTCTTTGATCAAGCGTTGTGATTCGCTGAACTGGCGATGCAGAGCCGTGCTCATCTCTTTGGTATTCTCGCCCATCTTTTGGTCCATGGTGCGCCGCAAATCATTCATCTGGTCCAACACCAGCTTTAGTCCGCCGTCGCCCGTTTCCCTACTGTCATCGTTGCCGCGCTTCCTGTAAAGGGCAACTACTAGTATGACATTGGTGACCAAAGCTATTATTACGAGAATTATTAGCGCGGTTTGCATCAGGTGTATTGTACTCGTGATAAGGTCGGTTGACAATCAGAAATAGTTTGCTATCATAGGAGTAAATTCGCTTGCGAGTCATTGAGGTTTTCCTCAAAGTGATTTGATCGGCTAAAGCTGGTGGCAAGCGTAGCAAGGCTCCCGCAAGGGAGTTTTTGCGTTTATTCGTCGAACACGCTGAAAAAATGCAGTCTGCCACCGTTCATTCGACGGATGATGACTGATACGAGTCTCTCATCACCATTGATCATCATCGATTTTCTTATCTCCCAGAAATCCGCAACCGATTTGCCGATCATGTTCCGCCTATGACAGTGGACTTTTGCAGTATTTCTGATAACTGTCGGCACAAAAAGCATCAAAGTGAGGCGTCTCATTTGTTGTTCTCTGCTTCTCAGTTTTCTTGACTTTGATATCAAATGATTGAAACCTTGCCTGTTGAAGTGTACCGATGTGTTGCCTAGCGCAGGACAAGGCACCGATCTGATTTTATGATACTCGCTTCTCGCGGATTTTATGAGATCATTCGGATTTTTTATCGTCATCCAGTCACTGTATCAGACCGAAATGAAATTCCGATGAATTTTTGATGAAATTTCGATAAAAAAGTTATGAAATTTTGATAAAATTTTCCACGGCTCAGTTGAGGCGTATTTTCTTAAATCCGCGAAAAAAGTGACGAACTTCCCGTCACTTCCCGTGAGTTGAAGAACCTAAGATATCGCCTATTGTTAGATCAAATGAAAACTCCTAATCTTGCGACTGGGAGTGAACGACGAGGAAGGGTTCTTATTCTCTTAGGTTTGTTTTACGCGGATCAACTACCGACAAACCGGAATTATCCATTGTAGCAAGTGCCTGTGCTAATTTGTTTCTTAAGATTATCTGAGAAATTATCAAAGTTGAAAGTTTCAAAATATTGCAGATCATCATTTCTCCACTCATTTTGCGCCTCGATCATTTTCTCATGAGAAATAATTGTGTCTCCTGAAAAATTTACTCCTACCACAAAATTACTACGCTTTAATTTTACTAGATTGATTTGAGAGCGAAAATTTTCCAATTCATGTTTGATTTTGTCATAAGGAATACAAATCCATTTCTCATCCATTGTTTTAAAGAGTATATCGGGCTTATCCCGTCGGTTATAGCCGGGATCAAAAATTTTCCACGCTTCCTTCACAGATATACTTTTAATTTTAATCTTACCTTCTATTAAGTCTAATTTGAACTTCACTTTCTCTGATCCACACCTTTTGAAATTTAAGAAGTAATTACAAATCACTATTACAGTAATAAATCCTGGGCCATATAGAGCAAATACAATTGATTGCAATAGGGATTTATTTTCAACAAGATATGAAATGGAGAAAAGAATCATAAAAAGAACAATCGAAATGACACCGAGAATAACAATCCAGAATCTATATTCTGTAGGATAAAGAGACTTGTATAAACTTGTTGCCTCTTTATATTCTTTGTTTGTTATATCTCTTTCCATAATTCTGTAATTGGTATGAACACTCGCCACCCATTCACTCTTGATTGACTCGTGCCATATACTGCACTAACCGATAAAACAGTTTACTACGAGAATGCGATTTGTGTCGAGCTTAACTTCAAGACCAGTTCGTCTTATTTGTCAAGTGCCCCACTGTCGTGGTATCGTGTACAAATGTCCGATAAAGCCTCAAAAACCCTAATACTGCGGCCGCCTGTGGTCGTCGTGATGGGTCACATAGACCACGGCAAATCAACCCTGCTCGACTTCATCAGGAAGTCGAACATCGTGGCCGGAGAAGCTGGCGGCATCACTCAGCATGTGGGCGCGTATCAGGCCGAACACATATCGAAAGACACCAAAACGGGCGTGGAGAAAAGGCATGAAATAACTTTCATTGACACGCCTGGCCATGAAGCGTTTTGCAGTAT
>CAYHFU010000040.1:0-5961 GCA_964355985.1 uncultured Candidatus Saccharibacteria bacterium
CACCGAAAACAACCCACGACGGAACGCCCGATGCCTCGCCTTCGACGCCAAAGGCAAATATGAGAATGAGCGGTACGGCGCAACAAAGTGCCATCATCCACATCATCCGTTTGTCTCCGCCGTGGTCATGCATGACTGATTATTTGTTGATGAGACTTGAATTGTGCATCCATACGAAATAAGAAGCGAAAATCCAGGCGAAGACGAACATATAGATTGCGCCGAGTATGAAACTGCCGAAAGTAATCCAAGTAAACCCGGGCAACGTCTCGAAGAGTCTGTGATGGAGTTCGACGGCTTGCGCGTTGCGAAGCGGCAAGAATCCGCCCAATAGGCATACGATGTACGCGACCTCGGCCCCAAGCACGCACTTCCAACCGTACGACTTCAAAGATAGTTTTTCCATTTTTTCACGGAATTAAACTTGATAATAAAGTTAGCTCAGATCTTTCTTCTTGGCCTCGAACTCTTCTTTATTGATCTCGCCTTTGGCGTAACGTTCTTTCAGAATATCGAGAGCGCGTCCGCCCGAACTCGAATGTCTGCCGGAAACCTCTCTCACGACCCACACGATAAGCGCGACGAGGAGAACCCAGAAAGCGATCATCATAATCCAACCGATCGGTCCTCCCATCATACCGTAACCCCACGAATTATTGTAAAGTCCGTACATTGTAGTGTTTATTTAATTTGATAATTTTGGTTAGTAAACGACCTTTATCGTTAATAATAGCTATTTTTGCGACAACTTGTAAATTTTCAAGACCTCCGCCGCGGCCTTCTTCTCCTCGCCGCGCTTGATCTGATCTTTGATATGAGTCTCGAGATGGTTCCGCAAGATCAAGCCGCCTACGGCCGACAACGCTTCTCTCGCGGCTTCAATTTGCGTGATGATGTCAACGCAGTACTTTTCTTTTTCCACCATGTCCTCTATGCCTCGTACTTGTCCAGATACGATGGAAAGGCGGCGTTTGGCGCTTTTTTTGATGTCTTGCTTCATGCCGCCAGTATACCCTATGGGGGTATGGGAGCGCAAGTCAAGTTATCGACAATTACTATGCTACCCTCAAATTCCTCCACGCCCGGAAATTCCTGAAAGAATCTCTCAGTAAAAACGCGCCCGACGCGACGACCAGGACCAATGTCGCCTGAACCGCAAATTCCGTGCCGAGGAACGCGTCCGTGAAATACGACGAATAATGCATCATCTCCAAATGGTAAAAGTTGCTTATTACATCTGGTATCGAGACCGAGAGCGCGATCGCAACCGCAGTACCCAGAAATACGAAGCCCTCAAGCACTATCGGCCGCGCCAAAAGGCGCGCGTAATAAATGAACCGCACGCGGCGCATCACGACACCCTCCAGTTGGAAGTTTGTTTCGTTCATGTTATTGAAAATTTACCGGCGCCAATCTCAATTCACGAAACGCCACTGCTCTAAGTCCGGCGTCGGTGTCTCCATCATGCGCTCTTGTCATGTTGAAATTGATTTTCCGGAGAGCCGCCTTGGCTCTGTGTATCCTCGCCCTCACCGCGCCGTCGGAAAGCCCCAGGCTCCGAGCGATCTCCTTACTCCTTTTGCCTTGAATGAAACGCAGAGTAACTATACTCCGCAAAACTTCCGGCAGACGCGACAACATGCTGAGCACATATTCACGGGTCAACAATTGCTCACGCTCGCGATTCACGGCTTCGTCCGGGATCATTTCGACCAACTCCGGCTCGCGGTCAAAAGAGATTCGCGCCAACTTGCGACTCTTGGCATAAGCGGTAAAACAACGATTGGTCAATATGGCGTACGCCCAACTCGAAAAAGTCGCTCCTTCCCTTTCCTCGAACCGCCCTGCCGCCGCGTACGCCCGCACGAAAGTCTCCTGCACGGCGTCCTCCGCGTCCTCTTCGTTCCCCAGAATCGAAAGCGCTTTCCGCATAAACGGTCGCTCATAGCGAGTGACTAGCTCGCCGAAGCAGTCGGGATCCTTAACCGACAGCTTGAGCACTTCTCCGTCAGAAAGCGCTTTCAGCGTTTCATTTGGCCCGGGGTTAATTGAAGTGGTTTTCATCGCCTTTCGCTCTTTCTCCGTACACTACACTATTCCTCGCTCCGCTTTCGTCTCTCTCACTCTTTATAACTCACATTTTACCTTGAATGTTATGCCGGCCGAAATGACTTTGTGTTTCCGTTATTTTCAATTGGTGACAATTTGTCACCGTTCTACCAAAAATCTTTTCATTTGTCCGAACCAACTGATTCAAGACACCGTAAGCACAACCAACCCCACCACGAACACCACCAAAAGTACCACCAATTTGTGAGCCAACAATAATATCGCCTCCCTCTTATTCCCGTCCAAATACCACAAAACCGACCTGCCGAATACGAGCGAGCCCGTCACTGCCGCCGATAAAACGAGTAAAGTTAGCATGGTTATCGGCGCAAAAACGGTATCTTCTTTGCCGCCCAAAGTGCCCTGTGCGTAAAACATGAAGCTAGATACGGCCGCTATGTAAACGACCGTGGAGAGCGCGTCAGTAAGCGCTTTTTTTATTATGTTGTTCATGGCATCATTATAACTCATCTGACGGGAAAAATGTTGCGCTGGGAGTGGAGAACGCCTCGCTCGATAGAATCATGCACCGAAAAGTATCGCGACGCCGTATCGTGAATATCAACCTGTAAATCAGCTTATTTTGGCGCAACAATCATGACGAACTCAAATCATTTCAAAAAAGTAAGGCTCTCAGTCGCCGCGGCGGTCACGCTGATCGCGTTCGCGATTCTATTCATGCCCGACAGAGCAATGGCGCAATACGATTATGGATGGTACGATTATTACTCCAACTATAATAATTACGGTAACCACAATTACGGCGGTCATCATCACAACTACCATTCCGGTTATTACAACTACTATCCGAGATATTCCTACCAACCGTATTCATATAACTATTATCCGACCTACACATACACTCCATATAACTATTATTACCCGTATGACTACGGCCATCACAGTTGGTGGTAATTATGACAACTTATTTCTTGTTAGCGCAATCTATCGTGAGATGCGCTATTCCAATATTTTATTTGAGTGAAAACCCCTTGATCAGCCCTTCAAACGCGTTCGCGATCAAATTCATGGGATTGAACTGCAACATGCTTGTGGGCGGAGCGGACAGTTCTGACGGAGTTGGGGCTGGAGCGGGTTCGGGCGCGAGAGTCGGAGCAGGCACGAAATCTTGTGGCGGTAAAGGCATCATCCCTCCCTCGGGCGGACGGAAATCTCCAGGCGGCATCATGCCCTCGTATCCCGGCGGCGGACCTTGCATGTTTCCACCACTCGGAGGAACGAATCCTTCGGGAGGTCTCATGTTTTCATAACCAGGTGGAGGTCCTTGCCATTCACCGTTTGGAGGCATCATCCCTTCAAAGCCTGGTGGAGGTCCTTGCATGCCGTCTCGCGGACCAAATCCTTCCTGCGACATACCGTTTGGAGAACTGCCGTTTTGTTGCATACCGGGACCGTCAAAATACGAACGATATTGATCCTGACCCTGCGGTCCGCCGTTTGGCCCGCCGTCCCTCATCATTTGAGAATTGTCGCCGGGTCTTTGCGACCGCTTCGAATCTCTAGGACCGTTCTGCGCGTCAAGTTTTTTTATGATCTCCATCTGCTTTTGCATCCCTTGAATTTGTTCTTGCGACATCAGTCCGTTGTCCTTGGCGAAGTTGAAACAAGTGTCGCGATTCTCTTCCTTGCTGCAAAACGCGTCGCATTCCGTCTCATTCTTGCACCCGCCCGGTCCTCCAAGCTTCCCCAACTTCTTGGCCTTTTCAAGTTCGGCCGGCGCCATGATGCCGTTCTTCTCCGCAAACGCCAGGCATTCGTCCATGTGTTCGCCTCCGCGGCAATACGCGCCGCATTCTTGCATCGTCTTGCAGCCGCCCGGGCCCGCCGTTGCCTTCAGGATTTGCTCCACCTTCTCTTTTTCAATCTTCGGTTCAGCCGGGCCTTCGCCCACCGGCTTCCCTGGTTTGCCACCACCCTTCTCCATCTGCTCCACCATAAAGTCGGCTTCCTCCTGCGTGATCTTGCCTTCTTCCACCACAAAATTCATGCACTCCCTGGCGTTTTTCGGATCCATACAGTACGCTCTGCAGTCTTCCTCTTTTTTGCATCCACCCGGACCGCCTCGTTCCGCTTCAGCGCGAATTTTCTCTGCTTCTTCTTTGGGCATAAAGCCGTATCTGACACTGTAGTCCAGACACTCATTCATATTTTCCAATTGACTGCAATACGCGTCGCACTCTTCGGGACCTTTGCATCCGCCGGGCGCGTTTGCTTGCGCTTCTTCCGCCAAGCGTTGCTCTTCGGGACTCAACGTGCCACCGCTTTCATCGCCTCCACCCTCGCCTTGGCCGGAATTTCCGCCAGGACCGCCGTTTTCACCACGCGGCTCGCCTCTCATCTCACCTCTCCTCGGCGCCAAGCCGTTGTCTTCCGCCCATTGCCGGCACAAGTCTCTGTTGTCGGGATTGTCGCAAAACGCTTTACATTCTTCGCGCGATCCGCAATTGCCGAGAGCGGACACCGGGTATTCCACTTCAGCCGCGTTTACCGACAAAACACCCGCAACGAAAATCGCCATCGAAGCGTACGCTAAAAACGAACCGTATTTATTTTTCATGGATGTGAACGATTAACCTCTCGCGGTTTTATTGCGCGAAGGGATTCTGATAAGAATCCTTGAATGGATTGGCGGCCTCCTGCAACTCCGCCATGCGCGTAGCATTGGCTTCGGCGGCAGTATTGGCCTGTTCCGCGAGCAACTGTTCCCTGCCCGCGGACGCGCCCTTGGCCGCGCCGACATTCTGGCCGTAAAAGTATCCGGCCAGCGCGCCCACGACCAAAGCGACAACCCCCACGACAATCGTTATTGAGGTTTTATTGCTTTGCATAATGGTCTAATTATAGTCGGTATCGCACGGTGTCGCAAAGTACCGCTGTGTACAACGCACGACTACAAACTTACGATTTTCTTGTATGACTTGCGAAACCTGTTGCCGCGTTCGATTTCATACATGTTTTCAGTTGTTCAAGTCGTTCATCAGAGCGGCGACCGTCTTGAACCTCTTTCCCGCTCCGTTCCTCATGGTTTCAGCTTCCCGGTCGTGCGCGATCGATCGTGCTATCGCCACCCTCTGCTGTTGTCCGGGAAGGTTGTGCAGGTGGTCGTCGAGCCCGATATGCTCCATCGCCGCCGCTGACTTATTCATGGCCTCGATCTTCGGGAAGCCCACCATAAGGAGAGGTGTCATCACGTTTTCGATGGCGGTCAAGGACGGCAGGAGCGCATAATCTTGGAATACTGTAACACAGAGCGATTTCACTTCTCAAAGTATCGGCCTTGTTGAGCGTTGGACTGTACTGGGCCTCTTTTTTGCGTCTCGAAAATTGCCGTAGACAATTAAAAAGGCAGGGTTACCCCTGCTTTGTGAAAAGAACTTTTTGCTACGCGGTTGGCTTTGGAACCGAATCCCGCAACCCCGACCAGATCGTCGCGGCTTTTTGGAGATCCGCGTCGTCGAGCGTCGGCTTGAGCGCGTCGAGTTCGCCTTGGACCCTCTTGAGCTCGTCCTCGATCTGCATTTTCCGCAGTTCAAGATCGTCGGCCCTTGCTTTGGCCGCGTTGAACTTATCGGCCTTCTCCATGATCACCCGGAGGGCTCCGAGCAGGTTCTCGTTGGAGAGTCGTTCGGCTGCGCCGGCGACGGGCGCCGGAGTTTCCGGCGTTTTGCCGGCCGTAACCGCAGTAATCGCGTTCGAGGCAGACTCCAACTCGAAGGTTCGCATGGCGGCGTCGGTAATCGTGTAGATCACCGCGTTGCATTTCTTGCCTTCGCGCTTTACTGACCTTCACACAACTCCCGCCTAGTATGGTATGATTGAGTGATGAAAACA
>CAYHFU010000041.1:0-5788 GCA_964355985.1 uncultured Candidatus Saccharibacteria bacterium
GATCAGAACCCCGATTGCATCATGACTCCCGCAAAGGCCATCAAAGCCGGCGCGGATCGTATCGTGGTCGGCCGACCGATCGTGAGGGCCGAAAATCCCTACGACGCGGTCATGCGGACAATTGATGAGATCGCTTCGGCTACGGCGTAGCCAACACGGGAAGTTCCAAATCGATAATCAGCTCGTCCACTCCGGTGGGCAAGCTGATTTTTTATTGTGGAAATTTAATAATCAAGGAAGAATAACGCATCTCTCCATTCATGGTACCCATATCACAACTGGAACCGTATTGGAAGCTGTGGTAATGTTTCGGCATGGCTTCATTCAAGGACAAGAAAGATCAATTCTTGGGAAAATTCTCGAACGACATCGGCATCGATCTCGGTACGGCGAACACATTGGTGTATGTGCGCGGCAAGGGAATAGTCGTGAACGAACCGTCCGTTGTGGCGGTCAATCAGAAAACCGGACAAGTGGTCGCGGTCGGACTGGCGGCAAAAGAAATGTTGGGGAGGACGCCGACGCACATAACCGCCGTGAGACCTTTGGTTGACGGCGTGATCTCTGACTTTGAAGTAACGGAAGAGATGCTCTCGTACCTCATGAAGCACGCGAGCGAATTCATGCCAAAAAAACTACTGGGACCGAGAGTCGTGGTCGGCGTACCATCAGGCGTGACCAATGTCGAAGTCAGAGCCGTGCGAGACGCGACCAAGAATGCCGGAGCGCGCGAAGTTTACATCATCGAACAGCCGATGGCTGGGGCAATCGGAATAAGACTGCCTGTGCACGAACCCGTCGGCAGCATGGTCATAGATATAGGCGGCGGCACGACCGACATAGCGGTCATTTCGCTCGGCGGCATCGTGCGTTCCAAGAATTTGAAAATCGCCGGAGACAAGTTTAACAACGACATTATTTCTTACATCCGTAACGAATTTAAGATACTCATAGGTGAGACTACGGCCGAACAAGTTAAGATTGAAGTTGGGGTGGTCATGCCGGGTGAAGCAATGGAGACCACTATTCGCGGACGAGATCTTATAACTGGTCTGCCGAGGGAAGTGGTGATCACTGATTCCGACATCAGAGAAGCAATGGCACAGTCTATCGGCATTATCGTCGAATCCGCCAAGGAAGTATTGGAAACTACCCCGCCGGAAATCCTTTCAGACATCATGAAACGCGGTGTGCACATGGTCGGCGGCGGGGCGCTCATCAAGGGGTTGAACACGCTCCTCTGCGATTCTTTGAAAATCCCCGTCACCGTGGCCGACGACCCTCTGACGGCAATCGCGCGCGGCGCCGGCGTCGTACTCGAAGATCTGGATACTTACAGGAGCGTGCTCATAGAGAGCGAAGATGACATTTTTAATAAATAGCAGGGAGTTGGCGAGCAGGCGGAATGGAAGGCAAAAAGTCGCCGCATTCATTTTTATCGGCTCCGTCTTGGCATTCGCCGTAATCCAATGGCTCGCGCCGCACTTCCTGCCCGCATTATTTACAAGTATAGCCAGACCGTTTTGGCGCGCGGAGTTTTCAATCGAGAGCGGTTCTTTAAAATCACCGCAAGAATTATTGGCCGAAAATGAGGCGCTCAGATTGCGATTGGTAGAAGCGGAGATCAAATTGATGACTGTCGGCGCGGTCGAATTGGAGAACAGTGAGTTGAGGACGATGCTCGCAGTGTCATCAAGCAGTTCGCAATTCATGTTAGCGCCAGTCCTGACAAGGCCGCCGTTTGCTCCGTACGACGAATTCATAATTGACGGCGGAATTGATCGCGGATTTTCTGTCGGCGACAAAGTCTACGCGCCCGGTAACATATTGATCGGTTCGATCGCGGACGCATTAGACCGAACCTCCAAAGTGATACTGTTCTCATCCCCGGATCAAACTCATCAAGTGCTGATCGGCGAATCAAATACTCCAGCTACGGCTGTAGGTCGCGGCGGCGGGCAATATTCGGCACAAGTGTCGCGTGAAGTCAAAGTCATTGAGGGAGATTTTGTTACCAATCCATCCTTGAATGACAGGCCATTCGGCATCGTTAACTCCGTCTTGAACGAACCCGCCGAGCCGTTCCAGACCGTCTTATTTGCGTCGCCGGTGAATTTATACCAATTAAGATGGGTGTTGGTCGAAAAAGCGCGCCGTGATTGATCTATTACCATTGAACCGTCACTCATGAAATCGCTCGCCAAAGGCAAAGTTACGATCAGAATAATTCTCGATGTCATTTTATTTTTTGCAGTTCTAAAAGGTTGGTGGTTCGTCGCCTTACCTTTTGGAATCATCGGCGCGTGGTTTTTCCCTTATTACCTTGAATTGATCGTAGCCGGCATCATCTATGACTCTCTGTTCGGTATGATTCCAGAAACGGGATTGTGGCGATACGCGGGAACAATTATTTCGACTTCTGCATTTGTTATAATGATTCCACTGAGAAGAATTATTAGGCGACACAAAAAATGAGATTCAACAATCTATTCGGAAGACGGGGGACGAGGAAATATGTGGAGATCAATCCGGATGAAATACTTCTGGATTCAAAAAACATTCCCAAGTATGACCGCGGTCAATGCGAAGGGCGGCTGGAAAAGCCGATAAGCAAAGCCGCGTTGTACGGCATCGGGGGAGTCTTGGCGGTCATTTTCGCCGCGTTCATCATTCAAGCATGGAAACTGCAGATAGCGAACGGACAGAGCTACGCTGAAAGAAGCGAAAAGAACATGCTCCGGCCAGTGCCACTCTTTGCCGCAAGAGGAACGATAGTGGACAGGAATAGGATGCTTCTTGCATGGAACGCGCCCAGTGACAATGACGCTCAAGCCGGAGAAAACGAAACTTCCGCGCGCGACGAAACGGATGCCGTGGCAAGGAGGATGTACGCGACTTCGACCGGGCTCGCGCATGTCTTGGGTTATGTGCAATATCCGTCAAAGGACGACAACGGATTTTATTACAAGGAAGACTTCGAGGGTGTGGACGGGGTGGAAAAATATTTTAACGATGAATTGCGAGGTACGAACGGATCGCGACTCGTCGAAGTCGACGCGCGAGGAGAGGTTTTGTCGGAGAACATCGTGCGCTCTCCCATTCAAGGCGACAATATCGAACTGTCTATCGACGGCAAAGTGCAGTCGGCTCTCTACGAGAATATAAGGAGGGTTGCCGAGGATAGAGGATTTGTAGGCGGAGCAGGGATCGTCATGGATACGCGTACCGGGGAAGTACTGGCTATGACGAGTTATCCGGAGTTTGATTCGCAGGCGATGTCGGACAACCGTGATTCGAACCGCGTAAAGGCGATGCTGAACGATCCAAGTCTGCCGTTCCTGGATCGCGCCATTGACGGACTGTACGCGCCGGGCTCGATCGTGAAGCCGTATCTGGCGCTGGGAGTATTGAACGAAAAAATAATTGATCCACTAAAAAAGATCAACAATACCGGCTCGATCTCGATACAGAACCCTTACGACCCGACGAAGTCAACCGTCTTCAAGGACTGGAAAGCGCTCGGCATCGTGGACTTGCGTCGCGCGATCGCGATGTCTTCCGACGTGTATTTCTACATAGTCGGCGGCGGGTACAAAGACCAGAAAGGTCTGGGCATCCGAGGCATAGACAAATATCTCAGTCTCTTCGGTTTTGGATCTCCGATACCGGATTCGTTCTTCTCTGGCAAAACCGGCACGGTACCTACGCCTGAATGGAAGATGGAAACTTTCAACGAAGATTGGTATCTCGGCAACACATATCACACGGCGATCGGGCAGTATGGAACCTTGACGACGCCCGTTCAGATAGTCCGCGCGGTCGCGGCGCTCGGGAACGGTGGCGCGCTCATCGTGCCGACGATTGGAAAAGGAGCAAAGCCGGCGGTCGAGCGCAACATAGAAATACCGATGGAATACTTCGATATCGTGCGCGAAGGCATGCGCATGGGGGTGAGGGAAGGCACGGTCACGGCTTTGAATGTGCCGTATGTGGCCGTTGCTGGCAAGACGGGTACCGCCGAATTGGGCGCAGCCAAGGATAAAGTTAACTCTTGGATCACCGGATTTTGGCCGTACGAGAATCCTCGGTATGCTTTCGCGGTCGTGCTGGAAAGGGGCTCGGTCAAGAACCAGGTTGGCGCGGCGGCGGCGATGAGGGGGTTTTTGGAGTGGATGAACAAGAACGCGCCGGAATATTTCAAACCGTAAATGAGAGTTTGAATATCCGAACTGGTTTTGCTAATATTCACGGTATATCAAACATAACCGTCACTACCCATGCCTACCAAAGAAACCCAATACCTAACCAGCGAAAAGTCCGCCGAATTGCGAAAAGAGCTCGAATACCTGAAGACTGAGCGCAGGAAGGAAGTCGCGGAACACTTGGAATACGCCAAGAAGCTCGGTGATCTGTCCGAGAACGCCGAATACCATCAAGCCAGGGAAGAACAAGCCGAACTCGAGGATCGCATCAATCGTTTGGAGAATCTGCTCAAAGACGCCGTCATCGCGGACAAGGGTAGGAGCGACATTGTAACCGTCGGCACCACACTCCGCATACAAAAGGAAGGCGACAACAAGTCGTATCTATACACTATCGTAGGTTCTGAGGAAGCCGATACCGCGCACGGCAAGATTTCAAATCTTTCTCCGTTGGGGTCAGCGTTGATCGGGCGTAAACAAGGCGATACGGTTACGGTCGTGACGCCGAAGGGGAGTTCGAAATATAGGATTGAAGTCATCAAATAAAAATGGCGTCACTCGAAGAACTCAAACAAATTCGTCTGCGAAAGCTTGAACTCTTGAAGAAAGCGGGCATGGATCCGTACCCGGTCAAAGTGCCTAGGGATTTCTGCTTGGCCGACGCGCGCGTCCAATTCAAGGAATACGAGAAATCCGGAAAGACGGTATCGCTCGCGGGAAGAGTAATGGCGATACGCGGACAGGGCGCGATACTCTTTTTCGTGCTCGACGACGGCAAAGCGACTTTCCAGGCGGTGGTTAAGAAAGACGAACTGGCGGCGGATTCATTCAAGCTCATAACCGACGCGGTAGACATAGGCGACATCGTTTCGGTCACGGGGACTTTCTTCACGACGCAAAAAGGCGAAGAGAGCGTACTCGTCAAAAGTTGGACGATGGCGGCCAAGTCGTTACTGCCTCTCCCCGAGAAGTGGCATGGACTCACCGATCCGGACGAAAGGTTCCGCAAGAGGTATCTCGACTTCATCATGGAGCCGGATCTGCGCGAAATTTTTCGGAAGAAGACAAGGTTTTGGGACGCGACAAGGAGGATATTGAAAGAAGAAGGATTCCTTGAAGTGGAAACGCCCACGCTCGAAACTACCACTGGCGGTGCCGAGGCGAGGCCTTTTACAACGCACCACAACGATTACGACATGGATATGTATTTGCGCATTTCGGTGGGGGAGTTGTGGCAAAAGAGGTTGATGGCGGCTGGTTTTCCTAAAACATTCGAGATCGGCCGAGTATATCGCAATGAAGGTTCAAGTCCCGAGCACACACAGGAATTCACCAATGTCGAATTTTACGCGGCGTACATGACCTTTGAAGAAGGAATCGTTTTTACCGAGAAGTTGATACGGGAAACAGTACAGGAAACTTTCGGAATCCTTTCGTTTGAATCCAAAGGCGTGAAATTTGACCTGGGAAAACAATGGCAACGGATTGATTATGTCGAAAAAATAAAGGAAGTGACTGGTATTGATGTACTCAAAGCAACGGAAAAGGAGATGGGAGAAAAGCTTAAGGAACTCAAGGTTGAATTT
>CAYHFU010000042.1:0-5759 GCA_964355985.1 uncultured Candidatus Saccharibacteria bacterium
CACGGTCTTGTCGTCGGGATGACGGACACTCTCGCACTAGTGGGGCGGCTATTTGGGGGGCACATAGTTCGCATCACGCAGATTGATGCAAAAGGGGATGAGCGCATCAGGGCGCACGAGAAGGCGAATAGGCTGAGGAATTATTGATTATCCATGTCGTCTATTGATCTTTATACAAAATCACCTGACAACTACGATCAGCTTCAATCAAAAAGACCTGATTATGTCGGTGCCCAGAAAGCTTTTGTCGATTTGGCAATAAAATATCTTAAAGATAAAGACGATGTAAGTATCGTTGACTTTTGTTGCGGTACCGGTGGAGACAGCAAACTTTTAACTGAAAATATCTCAATTGATAAAATCACGCTTGTAGATATTAACAAAGATTTCTTGCACATAGCCGTTGACCGTAAGATTAAGGCTTCAACGGTTCTTACTATTGAATCTGATATATTAAATGCTAAGCTCAAGTCTGACAATGATGCTGTCATATCAATGTTTGCATATCATCATGTTCCCGATAAGGATAAAATCCATTTTGTAAATAAAGCCAAGGCATCTTTGAAACCTGGCGGCATTGTATTCCTCGGTGAAATTTACAGTCCTGATAAAAAGACTACACTGGATTATTATAAGTACCTTATCGATTCGATTCCCAATGCAAAGAATGACACCGCATTGCAAACATTCCTTCGACAAACTGCCGAGAGTGATGATTTTGAATACAAAGTCCCGCAAAAGTTTTCCCATACACAGTTTAAGGACGCCGGTTTTGAACTTCTTGAATCAATTAAGATCTGGCCAAATGACGAAACCTTTCCGGTGGATGTCGGCACCTTCATGGAAGTGTGGAAGCGATGAGGCACAAGAAATAATTAAACCGTCGACAACTTGTCGACGGTTGGGATGTGTCGTTTATTGAGGAGAGTCAACAGGTCGTGACGTTTTGTCACGAACTGAATTCACCGACACACTTCAACACGATTTTTCGCGCGTGTCTCTATTGATTTTTGTTTTTCAAGTGAGAGAATTGGAGATATGGAGGCAATAATGAAAATCGTTGAGTTTCGTAAAAATAAGATACGCAGAATCATTCACAACAATGAATGGTATTTTGTCGTGGAAGACATAGTTGCCGCCGCGGTTGATTCTAGTGACCCGAAACAATATGTGAAAAAGATGAAGCAACGAGATCCAGAGCTTGTCAAAGGGTGGGTACAATTTGTACCTACCCTTGACATACCAACCACCGGTGGGTTACAAAAAATGTCCTGCTCAAACACCGAGGGTATATTTCGAATAATTCAATCCATTCCTTCTCCTAAGATTGAACCACTCAAGCGCTGGTTGGCCAAAGTCGGCTACGAAAGGGTGCAAGAGATCGAAAACCCAGAACTAGCCACGAAAAGGACCAGAATGATTTATAAATTGAAAGGGTATAGTGACGAGTGGATTGAGAAGAGAATGCGAGGTATCGCGATTCGCGAAGAATTGACAGATGAATGGAAAAAGAGGGGCGCGAAAGAGCAAAGAGATTTTGAAATACTGACGGCTGAAATTTCAAAAGCGACTTTCGGCGTAACGCCGAGCGAGTATAAGGATTTGAAAGGCCTGGAAAAAGAAAACTTACGAGATCACATGGATGATTTTGAACTGATCTTCACGATGCTTGGTGAGAGATCAACGACTGAAATTCACAGAAACGAAAATTCATTGGGTAAAGAGAAATTGAAAAAGGATGCGAGAGTCGGCGGAGACATTGCTGGTGGAGCGCGGAAACAGCTTGAAAAGAAATTAAAGAGGTCGCTCGTTTCGCATGAGAATTACTTGGACTTGCCGGAGAGCGAAAGCAGGAAAAGATTGGCAGAGCCGCACTCAGATGCAAAATGACGCTAAGACCACAACGACTTTCGAATCGTCCTACAAATCACTGAATCCCGCGCAAAAGCGGGCGGTTGATACGATTGAAGGACCTGTAATGGTCATCGCGGGCCCGGGGACGGGGAAGACCACCATACTCACCCTGCGCATCGCCAACATCTTGCGGCAGACCCAAACCGCGCCTGATAACATTCTAGCTCTGACATTCACCGAATCCGGCGCCTACAATATGCGCAGGAAACTCGTCGAAACCATCGGCGCCGCCGCTTATCGCGTCAACATCCACACATTCCACGGTTTTGCGTCGAGCGTCATCGAAAAATATCCCGACCATTTCCCACGAATCATCGGCTCAACCGTCATCACTGAATCCGAGCAGATAAAAATCATCGAAAAAGTCATCAAGTCGAAAAAAATAAAATTACTCCGCCCGTATGGCGATCAAAGTTATTACATCAGTCCAATCCTAAGGGAAATTCAAATCCTAAAAAGAGAAAACATCTCTTCTGATCAGTTGAAATCCAGCATTGCCGATGCTGACGATAACCGTCGCCCGCAGGCGAGAGCAGTCCTCCGCGAGGAGCTTGCGACGAGACGGAGGAGCTGCTGTCGCCGAGAGGGCGCGGCCTCAGTAGAGCAGACCAAACTACTGAAGCAGGCTGAAAAAAACCTTGAACTTGCCTATGTCTATGACCAATACGAAAAAGAGCTCGCCAAAGAGAAATACTACGACTTCGAGGATATGTTGCTAGAACTCATCCGCACCATGAAAGCCGACGGCGACTTCAAGCTTACCCTCCAAGAAGAATACCAATACATCCTCGCCGACGAACACCAAGACGCCAACGCCGCGCAGAACAGAATTCTCGAACTACTGTCCGACTTCCACGACTCACCCAACTTGTTCATCGTCGGCGACGACAAGCAGGCCATATACCGCTTCCAAGGCGCATCGCTCGACAACTTCCTGTATTTTTCCAAGAAGTACAAGGATGCCGTCGTCATTGACCTCGAACACAACTACCGTTCCCACCAAGGAATATTGGACGCGTCGCACAGTCTCATAATCAAAAATCCGACCATTCCAGGCCGCGAGAGGAAAAAGCTCGTGTCGCTCCAGATGGGAAGCTCGCCCATATTCGTCGTCGAATGCGCGACAGTTAACGATGAACTCATATGCGTGGCAAGCTTGATCGGCAGGATGGTTAAAAAAGGCAAGAAGGCCGAAGAGATCGCCGTCCTCTATCGCGACAACAAGCACGCCGGTCCCGTAAGCGCCGCTTTGAAGTCGCAAGGAGTCGAGCACCGCATCGAATCCGATCACGACATCATGGCAGAGCCCGACGCCGTAAAGATAATGATGTTGTGCAAAGCGATTCACGATCCATCTGACGACGAAGCGCTGGCATCGGCTTTGTTCTTGCCGGAAATGGGATGCGACTCCGGTGATGTGGCAAGCGCCTGCGGCGAATCCTCAAAGAATAAAGAGCCGTTGTACAAGATTGTCAAAAAATATCCCGAATTGGAAAAGGCATACAAGAGAATAGTCAAATGGAACCGAGAATCGCAGACAATACCGTTTCCCGAGTTCTTGCAGAAAATAATCCAGGAGACGAACATGATCGCCGAAGTCGTGGCCGCGCCCAATTCTTTGGAAAGGTTAAATTCGATACAGGCGTTCTATGACCATGTTGCCTCTGCCGCACAGTCTAAGAAGACTTTTTATCTGAAAGATTTCATCGAATATGTGAACATCGCCAAGGAGCACGGCGTCAAGAGTCGCAGGAATTACGCCGACCACATCGGCGGCGTGCGGCTCATGACGGCGCACAGAGCCAAGGGCCTTGAATTTAACCAAGTCTTCATCGTCCACTCTACCGACGGCGTCTGGGGCAATCGCTCTTCGCGGAACTTGTTCAATATTTCCTTGATTGAACACGCCAGAAATATCGGCCGCGTGGAAGACGAGAGACGATTGTTCTATGTGGCGATGACTCGCGCCAGAGAATCGGTGCATGTCACCTACGCGCGATCGAACAACGAGAAAGAGCTTTTACCGACTCAATTTTTGGCGGAGATCGATCCTGAACTGATCGCGTTTGAGAAGCTAGACATTGACAGTTCTCCTGTGCACGCGTATCGGATGTTTCGCAATCCGGAAATATCGTCGAATCCTCCCAGTGCGTCAATACTGAAACCGGAATTTGTGCGCTCTAAATTCTTGGCCCAACCGTTTTCCGTGACGCATCTCAACAATTACCTCGAATGTTCGTGGAAGTATTTCTTCGTGAATTTGATACGCGTGCCGCAGGCGCAAAACAAACACCAGATGTACGGCACGGCGGTCCACGGGGCTCTCCGAACATTTTTCAATTCTTACAAGGAAGGGAGAGATATTGGCAAAAAGCGATTGATTGAACTCTTTAAGCATAATATTGAAAAACAGCCTATGAGCGTGGACGACAGGGAAGAATCGCTCGAGAAAGGGAAGAGGGCGCTTGCGGGATACTATAATGAATACGATGGGAAATGGAATAAAAATCTAATCACTGAGTACGCGATCAAGGGAGTCGATTTGCCCTTTGGCGACAACCAAAAGTTACAGCTTACCGGTAAGTTGGACAAAATCGAATTTCTCGACGGCTCGGGCGTGACGGTCGTTGATTACAAGACGAGCAAACCGAAATCGAGAAATGTGATCGGAGGGAAGACGAAAGATTCGAACGGCAATTACAAGAGACAATTAATCTTTTATAAGTTGCTTTTGGACGGGGGATTTTTGATGAAATACGGCGAAATCGACTTCATCGAGCCAAACGACGCGGGTAAATACAAAAAAGAACGATTTGAAATTACCAATTCCGAGACTGAAGAACTAAAAAAACTGATTGTCAAAACCGCCAATGAGATCGTCGCGCTTTCATTCAAGGACAAGGGTTGCGGGGACGAAAAATGCGAATATTGCAAGCTCGGCAAACTGATTTCGCGAAAATAGAAACTCGCGTTACCTGGTCTCAGCCGAAAGCGCGTCCACGGCGGACTTCAAAGTCTGGTAAGATTGCACGCCGACAAGCGGGATTTTCTCTCCGGACGGAGTGATCAAGATCGAATAAGGAGTCGCGTACACGCCGGCGTTGATGCCGTCGGTGTAATCTGCCTCGACTTTGTCCTTGAATTGATCGCTTGTCAGACATTCGTTGAACGATACTGCGTCAAGACCGACTGATTTTGCGATTTCCGGCAACTGTTTTTGATCGAGTCCGTCGGGCGTTTCGGCCGTAACCGCCGGAGTTACTTCGTAGAAAAGCTTTTCAAATTCCCAAAACTTGTCGTTGCCTCCCAATGCCGCCGCGCACTCGAAAGCTTGCGCTTCGTTGCCGGCGTTCTTGTGCAATATTCTGCCATTTTGATCCGGCTTGTTGAGAGGGAAATGACGATAAACCCACGCGACTTTGCCGCCGGGCCCGTAATCTTCCATGATCTTCTCCATTATCGGATTGAACATTTTACACGCAGGACAAGAGGGATCGGAATATTCGACAATCTTCACGGGCGCGTTGGGGTTGCCGAGAATGTGGTCCGACGAAGTCACCGGTCTCATATTGACTTGTGCCGTTGCCGGTTGTTGATTGTCAGCTACAGATTGAGTCGTCGCGGGTGGCTTCCTGACCCAAATGATCGCTATCGCTATCAAAGCGCCCGCGATGATGATCGCGCCGGGCAAAGTCACGGACGAGGAGCGAGGTTGTTGATCCATGGTTTTTGTCGTTGTCTGTTTTTTTACTGTTAATTACTTGCCTATTATATCAGCGAATCAAAACCGCCCTCAAGTTCTAGTCTGAATCACTACACCCTTTAAACACTTCCCGCGGCGTTGA
>CAYHFU010000043.1:0-5687 GCA_964355985.1 uncultured Candidatus Saccharibacteria bacterium
TACAGTTACCCGTTTTATGATCTACAATCCGCACCGAAAAACATGGGATTGTGGATGATGAACATGGCTATCCAATATTCGCACGGTCTGCAAAAAAAATTCGTCTACCTCGGTTCCCTGCAGAGACCGACGGATATTTACAAGTTGCAGTTCAAGGGCTTGGAGTGGTTCGACGGCAAAGAGTGGTCAGGTGACTTGGAAAAAGTGAAGAAAATACTCGCGTCTGATAGTATTAACGAGTAATGACGGAACTACCAAAACGCGTTCACATCGTCGGCATTTGCGGCGTCGCCACTAGTGCCTTGGCGATTGCTTTTCACGAAAGAGGCGTCAAGGTGACTGGGAGCGATAAAGGGTTCTACCCGCCAGTGTCCACTGGATTGGAAAAATGCGGCGTGAAGTTCTACGCTGGCTGGCATCCGGAGAAAATGGTTGAGGGTGGCGCGCCGGACATCGTGGTTACCGGCGGCGTCGGTACTAGTCCGTCAAATCCAGAAATTATTCACGCCAAAGAGCACAGCATTACCCTACTTTCATTCGCCGAAGCTTTGGCCAAGTATGTCATCAGGAAAAATTCAATCGTGACCGCGGGGACTTGGGGTAAGACGACTTCATCGGCGATGTTGTCGTTCATTTTGAGCGAAGTGGGACTCAATCCGAGTTATTTCACTGGCGGACTTTCCATGTCGCACCAGACCGGCAAAATTACTGACTCGAAATGGAGCGTTGTAGAGGGCGACGAATACCAGATCGCCATATACGACAGACGGCCGAAGTTCGACCTTTATTCGCCAACACATCTTTTGTTGACTTCGGTCTCATGGGATCACGCGGATCTCTATCCGACGGAAAAGGAATATTTCGCGGCGTTCGAGAGATTGGTCGAGCAGGTGCCGGCCTCCGGGATTATTGTCGCCTGCGCGGACGATGAAGGCGTGAACAAAGTCATTGGCAAAGCAAAAGCGAAAATAATTACTTACGGAGAAAGTCCGTCGGGTGATTTCAGGCTTCATTCGATCGAACATACCCGCAACGGTTTGAAGTTCAAGATTGATCACGGTGGCGCTTCTTATGAAATAGAGTCGCCGATGCTGGGAAGATTCAATGCCGAAAATATTACGGGTGCTTTTGCGGTGGCGGTATCGATAGGAATCGATCCCGAGAAAGTCATCGCGGCCGTTAAAAAATTCAAGGGCATAAAAAGGAGGTTTGAAAAGCGGTTGGACGGCGAAATAACGGTACTCGACTGCCACGCGCCCACGCCGGAGAAGGCGGCTTCGGTATTGGAGAGCGTGCGCGAGGTGTACGACGCCAAGATTATCGCCGTGTACGATCCGAACATCGGCGGCAGGCAGAGGAGTTCGGCGGCGACTTACGACGGCGCTTTCAAGAACGCGGACATGGTCATCATTCCCCGATTGACCAAGTTAAAAGTGGCCGAGAATGAGTCGGGCCGAAATGAATCGAACCGGCCACTTGAAGGTGAAGAATTGGCGAAAATTATCGGTAAGACTCATGTCTGTGTCAACTACATAGAAAGTGACGAAAAAACCGTCACTTTCCTGAAATCGCAAACTACCAAAGGCGATGTCATCGTCTTTTTAGGATCTCACGGATTCAGAGGGATGATTGAAGAGACAATCAAAGCGGTAAGCTGATGCCGCGCCCGCGAGAAACATTTCGTTTTTCAACTCGG
Organism: uncultured Candidatus Saccharibacteria bacterium; assembly: GCA_964355985.1. GTDB lineage: Bacteria > Patescibacteriota > Minisyncoccia > Phycocordibacterales > PALSA-1337 > C7867-002. The sequence continues at coordinate 1,697 of CAYHFU010000043.1, forward strand.
CAACCTGTTTGAGCGCAGTATGAATTTCTTGGCGAAAAGATGCTTGTCGTGGGAATTGCTACGGCGCGATCAGCGCCGAGCAATTCCGCAATCTTTTTGCCTAGAAATTCAACGGAGCGAGTCTTGCCGAGTTGAAAAACGAAATGTTTCTCGCGGGCGCGGCTGACACTATCACTTCCCTTCGTCAACAATCTCGGTTTTGACTTCGGTGCCAGCAATCTCTTTAACGAGAAGCGTCATGCCGCAGTGGTTGCATTCGACGACCATGCCCGGGGCGAGATTCGGATAACGCGAGAGGTCAACGGTGTTCTTGCACTCCGGACAAACGAGCAAAGTGTTTTCACTTTTCATGTTTTGTTGGATCATTTGATTCTGATTAAAACGAGGTCGGACCTCGGTAAACTACGCTTCCAATAATAACGGAAAAGTCGTATGATGGCAATCGTGACAACTCCACACGAACAACATTCGGAGCTCGCGAAGACGCTCGGACTCGCCTGCATATACTTCAAGCGAGAGGATTTACACCCTTATGGGTCTCATAAGGGGCGGTCAATTCCGGTGATGATCGACCATTATCGCAAGAATGGGAGTCGCAATTTCGCGATATCTTCTTCCGGCAACGCGGCTTTGGCGGCGGCGATGCATATAAAAGAACTGAACAAATCCCCCACCCTCTCTACGGTCGGGCACCCCCTTTACAAGGGGGATTCCGCGCGACTGGACACATTCGTCGGAAATAACATTTCGCTGAATAAGCTAGACAAACTCAACGCACTCTCTGATGAATTCATCAAGATCACAAAAACAGAGCGGCCTCTACAAGCGCTCAAAAAAGCCGTGGATGAAGGCGCGATAAGCTTGAGGCAATCTACGGATGACATCGCTCTCATCGGTTACAGGTCACTAGCGGAAGAACTGGCGGAAATTGGCGGAGTCGGAGCCGTATTCGTCGGCACTTCTTCGGGCACGACCGCACAGGCACTAGCGCAATATTTCATCGAAAAGAAACTGCCTATACAGGTCCATGTCGTCCAAACTTCTTCGTGCCACCCCATCGCAGACGCGTTTGGTAAATTCGAAGCCCTCAAAGAGAAATCTGACGCCGACGCCATAGTAGACTTAGTGGCGTTTCGTAAAGACATATTGGTCCCGTTGATTAAAAAAACCGGTGGACTTGGATGGGTAGCGACGAACGATGACATTAGAACGGCGCAGGAGTTAGCAACAAAATACGCCGGATTGAAAATATCCCCAAACAGTGCGTTGTCGGTGGTTGGCGCGATGCAAGCGGCGAAAGCTGGACATTCAATAAAAGGATCGGTGGTTAGCTTGATTTGTGGCGAGTGATCCGCGCAAAGAGAACACACAAGCACTTTCGTACAAACCGAATACTCAATGCAAATGGCGGTCTGTCATACCACCGTCATTCGGATTTGGATGAAAGTGCTTGTGTGTTCTCTTTGCGCGGATCACAACGCCCTGACCGCCCTCACGAACCTCTCGCCCCTTTCCTTGCGCGACGCGTCAATGCCCGCCGCCGCGAAGCCGGGACTGAAAAGAACTTTGTCTCCGGACCGCGCGTGTTCGCGCGAGAGACGCACCGCCTCTTCGATAGATGGCGCAGAGATCACTTCCACGCTCTCCAACCTCTCCAAAGCGCGCCTCTCCTTCATGGTGCCGCTTCCTGGAAGCAAAATAACCGTGTGCGCGTATTGCGGTATTATCCCGTTCAATTCACGGTAATCATGCCCGCCATCATCCGCTCCTCCTAATATAAGTACCATGTTACGATTCTCCGCCAAAGCCCTGATACCCGCAATCGTCGAGTTGGGCGAGGTCGAAGTTGCGTCGTTGTAAAATTCGACGCTTTTAACCTTTTTCACCGTTTCCAAGCGTGCCTTTAGAGGTTTCCATGATTCAATCGTTCGATGCGCCGCTTCGTCCGTCACTTTGAACAGTTTGGCCGCCTGCAAAGCTAGCGCCGCGTTCTCTCTGTCATGTCCGCGGCCGTGGAAATCCCATTCCGGCGGCAAAATAGACGCTTTGGTACGCAACATTTTTGCTTTGGGCTGGAATTTGTAAAGCCGCGTGGCGTCTATGATCTCGTCGCTCGCGATCAAGAAATTGTTGTAAGTCTGGAATTCAAGTATCTCGAAAGGTGATTCGCTCCACGATCGTTTGTTTGGAGTGGTCGCGTACACGGCCACCTGCGGACTCATTCGCAAATCGCGCAGTTCCGAAAGAATCTCATCCGTAACACGCAGTATCAAGATGTCGCCGTTTTTGATTTTCTTCAAATGCGCCAGTATTCCCTCTCCGGATTCCGAGTCCGCGACAAAGGTCGGGCTTACGGTTTCGAGCATGGGCATAAGCATAGAGATCACGGTCGTCTTGCCGCAAGCGCCGACGACTCCGACGACAGTAACGGGCGGAGCCAGTTTGAAAAAGAGGGTTTCGGGGTATTCGACTTGTATTCCCTTTTCCTTGACGATTTTCAGGAACGACGAATCGCGGGGATATTCGTGCGACAATATTATGAGCTCCATGTCGAGAAGATCGTCGGCGGGAATGGAGCCGCAGACATAATTGGCGAGTCCGATCGAACGCAGGAAAACAAGGTGGCTTTTCATCCTGGCTTCGCTCCGGAGGTCGTACACGGACAATATTACGCCGGCTTTAATGAGGTATTCCGCGTCTTCAACCATCTCCCCGTGCGGCCCAAGTCCTATGAGTGCCACCCTCTTTCCCTTGAAGTATTCTCGTGCCGTCATGACGACAGTTTACGACAAAATTGGTTAAGTTTAAAGGACGCGCAGAATTGATCTGCACCCAATTCAAGCAATGACTGAAACAACGAAAACGGGAATTACTGGAACCGGAACTGAAACCAAAACTCGACTACTTTATCACTCCACTCGCGAGCAAACCCTTTACCTTCACGAACTCTTGGAGCATGGCAATGAGCATGAGCGATTCCCCTTGCGGCGGCTCGGACTCGATCGCGAACTGGGAGATGCGCTTCATCAAGATGCCGTAGAGGTCGTGGAAGTATTCTTCGACCCGCGCGCGCCTCTCCGTGTCGCTAGGGTCAAGTGAGGGCGCGGGCGTTGACGAACCGGACGGACTTTGCGACGACAGACGGTCGAAGATCCTCGCCAACTCCGGCGGGCGCTTCAAACCTTCGTACACCATAGACTCATGCCTCAAAACGCCGTCGAGGGACGGCGAAACTATCCCGTAATCTCTGATCATAAATTATTCGTAGTTCGCTTCGATGGACGCGAACGAATCTTTCGTGACGATCACATGATCCAAGAGCGCGATACCGAGTATCTTTCCGGCTTCAACGACTTGCTTGGTTATTCTCACATCTTCTTCGCTTGGATTGACCTCCCCCGACGGGTGATTGTGCGCGAGCACGACCGCGGCCGCGTTTGACTCGATCGCCGGCCGGAACACTTCTCTCGGGTGGATCATGTTGCTGTTGATCGTGCCGATCGAAATGACCTCGTCGCGGATGATCCTATTATGACTGTTCAAGTACAGCCCGCGCAAGTGCTCCTTGGGGAGAGCACGCATGTCGACGAGATATTCGTAGGCGTCCTTGGCGTTCCGAATCATGGGGAATCCGCTCTCGCTCCGGTCGTAGAAGCGCCGCCCTAGCTCACCCACGGCGACGATCATACAAGCTTTGACTATTGGGATCTCCATCTCCTTTGACAGCCGCTTGGGATTCCTCTCGGCCAATATGCTCTTTTCCCCGTAATCGCGGATAAGTCGGCTCGAAAGCTCAAGCACATCTTCTTTGGCGGTGCCGACGCCGAGCACGACGGCCAGAAGTTCTTTGATAGAAAGCGCCTCGGAACCTTGGGAAATGAGCTTTTCCCGCGGCTTTTGCTCCGGCGGCAAGTCGTGGATGGTCAGGATGTAGTCGCGACCAACCTTGGCATCAAGAAAAAGTGCGTTAGGAAATATAGCGTAGGTTTGC
>CAYHFU010000044.1:0-1840 GCA_964355985.1 uncultured Candidatus Saccharibacteria bacterium
TCCTCTCGCGCCCACTTTTGATTTTCGATCGTTTTTCTGTTAGATTTCTCTGAGTGGACAGATTGTGATTTGCGCGCATAGCTCAGTTGGTAGAGCATTCGACTGATACTCGAAAGGTCCTAGGTTCGAACCCTAGTGCGCGCACAAGTGCGGAGAGGGACTCTAAAGCACCATTGCGCGCACATTAATCAGCAATTAATTCAAGACAAATGAAAACACACCCCAAACAAGAGCGCACTTTAGTAATCATCAAACCCGACGGCATACAGCGCGGCCTCATCGGTGAAGTTATCAAGCGTTACGAGCAGATCGGATTAAAACTGGTCGGGATCAAGATGACGGTTCCCACCGCCGAACTCGTCGAGAAGCATTACACGCTCGACCCCGAATGGCGAATGAAGACGGGACTAAAGTCCATCAAGGGCTATACCGACAAAGGGTTGAAGCCCCCGTCGACCGACCCAATGGAAGTGACTGCTAGAGTTCTCAAGAATCTCGTGAAATACTTGACGAGCGGCCCCGTCGTCGCCATGGTCTGGCAAGGCGCGCATGCGGTGGCGATCGTGAGGAAAGTGACCGGCGGCACCGAACCGTTGACTTCTGATGTCGGTACCATCCGCGGAGATTTTGTGCTCGATTCATACTCCATGAGCGACGGTGACGCTCGATCGGTTAGGAACATCGTACACGCCTCCGGCTCGGCAAAAGAAGCGGACGACGAGATCGCCCACTGGTTCAAGAAAGACGAGCTCATGAATTACCAACTCATTACGGAACGAATATTGTACGATGTAAATCTTGACGGCATTTTGGAGTGAACTACAATGAGTACAGATTGCGGAAGTATAAACCCTATACCAAACCATTTGGGATGCTAATGAACACTTGTTGTTCGGATTCGTAGGCGCTTAGGCGCTCTATGTGAGGCGACCCACCTGTCGTAAACAGGTTATGGTACTTTCGCAATCGATCGAAATCGTCTGCGTTTCATTCTTGGCCTTGCCTTGAATTGAAAGCAGGCGTTTTTGATTTTACGCGTTTTTAGATTACAATTAGACGAATGCGCCTATACCTGTATGCTCTCATCATCGCCGTCGTCGCCTTGGTCGCGCATCTTTTCGGCACATACGACGGATGGTATGTGAGCGTGGATTTCTACGACATCTTCATGCACCTGCTCGTCGGCTTTTGTCTCGGACTGGTGATCGTCGCCGCGTCGCGTTCGCTCGGTATTGATCTGAAAAAACAAATATGGCTCGTCGCAATCGCGGTGTTCGTCCTCGGTATCGCATGGGAATTGTTCGAAGCGGCGTACGAAATCGCCAGTTCTCCCGTAGGCACCATCCCTTATTACTTGGATACCGCAAAAGATTTGTTCAACGATCTCTTCGGCGCAGGCGTTGCTTTTTGGTCGGCCAATCGTAAAAGTGTCAACAGTTCGCCGGTAAACGCGAAATCAAATGACCATGAATGAGTCGCCGGCGAAATTGACTTTTTGTTCGGGAGTCGGCACCGTCACCGGAGCTAATTTTCTCTTGGAAGTCGGCGGCAAAAGATTCTTGATCGACTGCGGCATGATTCAGGGCGAAGAGTTTGCCGATAAGGCCAATAGGGAACCGTTCCTGTACGACCCAGCTTCGATAGACGCTCTCCTCGTGACTCACGCCCATCTTGACCATGTAGGCCGTATCCCGAAACTCATAAAGGAAGGATTCAAAGGCGTCATTTATTCCACGCCGCAGACTCGCGCGCTCGCCGAACTCATCTTGAACGACGCGGCTTCAATATTGGCGAGCGACGCCGCCAAGGAAGGGCGAGAACCTATTTATGACGCCGAAGC
>CAYHFU010000044.1:1850-5431 GCA_964355985.1 uncultured Candidatus Saccharibacteria bacterium
AAGCGGTAGCTACGGTTTTTCCGCTTTGGCGCGAGGTGGAGTACCATTCACGACTTCAAATAAGTGACGTCCGCCAGCTGGCGGATTCCGTCACTTTCAAAGACGCTGGACACATACTTGGTTCCGCCATGATTGAAATTGAAATCAGCCAGTCGCTTAAAATCCTCTTTACGGGAGACTTGGGCAATTCACCAGCGCCCCTCCTAAAAGATACCGAACCTGCAGGAGAAGTCGATTACATTATCATGGAAAGCGCGTACGGCGACAGGAATCACGAACCCAAAGAAGAGAGGTTGGCGAAATTTGAACGGGTAATAAACGATATTATTGGAAAAGGTGGCACGCTGGTGATCCCGTCTTTTTCCGTCGATCGCACCCAAATACTGCTCTACGAATTGAACAACCTAGTCGAAACTGGACGGGTAAAATCGGTGCCCGTATTTTTGGATTCTCCGTTGGCTTCCAAGGCGACTGAAGTCTACAAAGCAAACACTGAATTGTTCAACGACAAAGTGAGAGATCAAATCCGTCGCGGCGACGACATATTCGCTTTCCCAAAATTGAAATTCACGGTCGCTTCTTGGGAGTCAAGGGAAATCGAAAAAACTCCAGGCCCGAAGATTATTTTGGCCGGTTCCGGCATGTCCATGGGTGGCAGGGTCGTGGGGCACGAAGCTCATTATTTGCCGCACGAGAATAATACGATTTTACTCGTCGGTTACCAGTCGGCAGGATCGCTCGGTAGGGAACTTGTGGAAGGCGCCAAAAAAGTGCGCATCAACGGCGAGAATGTTCATGTAAAGGCAAAGATCGAGACTCTCTACGGCTACTCCGCGCACAAAGATAGCGACGGACTGGTTGATTTTGTCGCCACGGCTCGCCTTCGCCAAGGCTACGGCGGGCAAGCTCACAATGAATTGAAAAAAGTCTTTGTTGCCATGGGCGAACCCAAAGCGTCAATGCATTTGGCGCAACGAATAAACGGCGAACTAGGTGTTGAGGCAATCATGCCGGAGATCAGCAAAGTCTATCAACTGGATTGAAAACAGCCCCGCAGCAAGAACTTGCGGGGCTGTCTGTTGCAACAGGCTTTGGACACCAATGCCGATTTGAGACGGCCGAGGCACAAGTCCTCTCAGTATCAAAGCTCGGCGCGAATTACGACGCCGGTATTTACTTTACACTATCCGCGACTTTTTTGAAAGTCTCGAGCTTGAATTCTGCCAAATGGGCGAGCGACTTACGGTCGAGTTCAATGCCTTTTTTCTTGGCTGCGCCTATGAATTTACTGTAAGAAAAGCCGAGCGGGCGCAGGGCGGCGTTGATCTTCACATTCCACAATCTGCGGAAATCACCTTTTTTGTCTCTCCTGTGCGCGAAAGCGTAAGCGCCGGCGTGGGCGAGCGCTTCGTTGGCGGCACGCTCGGTATTGGAACGGCGGAAACGGAAACCCTTGGCTTGGCGTAAAATGTTTCGGCGATTCTTCAGGGCGTGGACTGCTTTTTTGACTCTGGACATGGTAGTTTAAATTAAAAAGTAAATGGTAAAAATTGAAATGACGAGGTTGAGAAGTCCTATGCAGTTGCGAGAAAACGACTCCTGATCTTGTTACTGATCGAAAGAGAACGCATGCGATGCTTGTTCGAACTCGTTTTTGTCCTCTCTTTGGCGTTGAAATGATTTTGTCCGGCCTTGCGCGACAAAATCTTGCCGGTGCGGGTCACCTTCAAGCGTTTCGAAAATGATTTGTGCGTTTTGATCATGGTGTTCTTTGTGAATTTTTACTTCGCCGGTTGGCGAATCATTTTTACTTTCTCTCAACGATGACCGCAAGCCCCTTCGGTCCCCTCACCGGTTCCTGCGAAATCTTGTACTCTACGGTTATGAGCTTCAATATGCGCTCAAGTCTCTCCCTCAAAAATTTCAACTCCATGTACTTGGCGCGGCCGACGAGATAGAGGTCTACTTTGACGCGGTTGCCTTCAGTGAGCCATTCGGAGACTTTTTTTGCTTTGAGCTCCAAGTCGTGCTCTCCGGTAGCTATCTTTATCTGTATAGTCTTGATCTCGCTCACCTGCGCGCGAGTCTTGGACTCTTTCTCTTTCTTCTTTTCATCGTACTGATACTTGCCGTAATCCATTATCTTCGCGACGGGCGGGGTCGCGGTGGGGGAGACTTCGATCAAGTCCAACCCTCTTTTCCTCGCCTCTCCGAGTGCAGCCCCGATCGTTATCACGCCAAGATTCTCGCCGTCTGCGGTGATTACGCGCAATTCAGGCGCTTTGATCTGGTGGTTGATGCGGGCTCGGGTCACGGTGGATTACGAGAGTATTTATAGCACACTACCTCTTCTTCCGCAATCTCCCCTTCCTCACTCCGGCCAAACGCAAACTGGGCGCGGGGTATTCGTGGGAGGAGTTGAAAATCGTGAGATTATTCCTATAATCAAAAAGATGGCTCTACATGGCCATTATCGGGTGTTCACCTGTGACGACCTTGACTTTTGTGTGCCATTTGTGCTATACTACTAGAGTAGTAGATCTTTGAAATTGCGAAGCGTTTCGCTACGGCGTTTAGGGGCTTGAATGAATTGCAGACTATGAAGGATGGAAATTCTTCCCTGCCGAATCCAGTATTCGCGCATTGAGAATATTCCGGATTACGGTTCGGGATAGAGTGGTGCGCGAGACTTCCAAAAAATGAAGATACTTGGTGCGAGGTGCCAGGGCATTATGATGCCAAATACGATAAGCTCAACCGCAACGGTTCCGAGCTTTGGCTCAACGACAACTATGCGAATCCGCAGAATCGCTGGAATCTCGACAATCGCATCGTGTTCCGTCTCCGCAACTCTCTTCATTTCCCCGCCTTCTCTTTGGAAAGGGCAGGGTTTCGTTTTTCCTCGAGATGTTTCCGCGTTTGCCCGTACCAACCTCCAAGCATTTTGCCCGCATCGTCAATTACCGAAGAGAGCGCGAGATATTTTTTGTCGTCTATCGAACCCGTTTCCCACAAGATCATAAGCAGGACTTTTGCTGTGTCAGTCTTACGCGTTGTCAAACGTATCCAAGGCAGTTTTTCTTCTTTCGACAGAAACATTGCCGTGACAGACGCCTCGATCGCCTCGACGAATAATTTGTCTATGCGGTTGCCGAGCGAATATTTTTGTGACTTTGGGACGAGCTCGTGATATTGATGCCAGAGTTTATAGGCCGACTTGAGTTCGTCAATAACTGGCAAAAACCGCGTGGGGGGTATTATTTGAAGAATGGGACAAATACAATTTACTCATGGCTACGACGATATCATCTCTCTGGAAAATTTACTAGCGGCGTGGAAGGAATTCAGGAGAGGGAAAAACAGTAGGGCAGATGTGTCGAGATTTCAGTTGCGATTTATGGACAACATACTATCACTTCACGACGACTTGAAAACCAAGAAATACACGCACGGATCGTACAAACTCTTCAAAATAAACGACCCGAAACCACGCGACATCCACAAAGCAACGGTAAGAGATCGAGTTTTGCACAGAGCCATTTACCGTAAACTTTATCCGTTTTTCGACAGGACTTTTATTT
>CAYHFU010000045.1:0-5347 GCA_964355985.1 uncultured Candidatus Saccharibacteria bacterium
ACGGCTACCACCGAGATCTACACTCTTTCCCTACACGACGCTCTTCCGATCTACGCATGAACAGGGTATGGTAATATAAATCGGGTATTGAAGCGCGGAGCATACTCCGCGCTCCCCGAGAGATTCTGCTTGTCGGGCACTAGTGCAGGTGAACTTGATTGACGGAGTGCGCACGCATTGGACCAAAACAATCCGGACCTTTCGCCATTTTGTAAAAAGGCGGGACGAACGGATGAAGACACGGACGGCGTCCGACAAAAATGAGAGCCTTCTTCCGACGGCAATATGCTCAACTTCGGCAACTTCGATTCGGACGGCGCGAACTTGAACGAGAACAGGCCGGACAACGATTGGACGAACATTGGCTCCGTTTTCTCCCGAAGAATCCCGAAAGCCGCCTATTCCTTGGCGGTTTTCGTTTTTACGATCCAACCACCTATGATCCTGCCGATTTCCACTGTCTGCGCCGACAATTCCGCAAAGCCATTGTCGGTCAAACACTTTGTCTTGTTCGCGATCCGCAGATTGACCTGCAAAACCTTGAGCAGAACATCAATTTTATTCAAAATTAGCAGCCGCGAGTTGTATTGTTTAGTAATCGCGATGTGTGCAAACTCGATAATTTCGAGTACGATGTTTTCTATCCGGATTCCCAGAGAATGTCGCGATACTTTTGGAAAACGCAAAACGCGTTGATGCGCGATCAGGTATAATCGTTCAATCTTATGAAACAATATCGGATCAGTGAAAGTACTCTCTCTCTCTCGCAAAGGGCGCGTTGCTATTCATGGTTTGTTTGGAAAGATTATTTCGCTTGGTAATATCTTTGCCGCCTGGAGAGAATTCCAAAAGGGCAAAATGAAAAGATCCGATGTTTTGCGATTTGCCGAGAACGCCGAATCTCATCTGATTGACTTGCACCGCGATCTTTCGCGCGGAGCGTACCAACACGGAGATTATATACCATCAGTCGTCTATGATCCAAAAAAGAGGGAAATTTCCAAGGCAAGCGTACGGGATCGCGTCCTTCACCGTGCCGTCATAAGAATAGTCGAACCTTTGTTCGACCGAACTTTCGTATTTGATTCTTACTCGTCGCGTCGGACCAAGGGCACGCACAAAGCCATGGACAGATTTAATGAATTTGCGCGGAAATTGTCTCAAAACAGAACGGCGACGGTATGGGTCCTGCAATGCGACATCAGGAGATATTTCGATTCTATTAACCACGGCATACTGGGTGATCTGTTCAAGAAAAAGATCGAGAACGAATCATTGAATTCTCTCGTCGGAGAAATAATCGGAAGTTTCAACAAGAGTCCAAATATAGGCGTGCCTCTAGGCAATCTGACCTCCCAACTTTTCTCGAATATCGGACTTGACCGATTTGATCAATTTGTAAAACGAATCCTGCGCGTCAAACACTATATTCGTTATGCGGACGATTTTGTGATTTTGTCGAGAGACGAAAAATATTTGCGGGATTTGTTGTCGGTAATTCGGAAATTCTTGCGAGACGAGCTCCGGCTTGAAATTCATCCCGATAAGATATTCTTGAGAAAATGGCACCAGGGCATAGACTTTCTCGGTTGGGTCCATTTCCCGCACTACCGCGTATTGCGTACCAAGACCAAACGCCGAATGTTCGCAAAGGTGCTGGCAAATCCGGTCGCGCCAGTGATCGCTTCATACAGAGGCCTCTTGAAGCACGGTAATGCGCGCAAGCTCGCGGCGCTTTTGCCGGAGCCGCGAAAATGATAAGATTATGACATGGAAAACATGCCTCTCATCAAAGCTGAGTCAGACGAACGAGAGAATGGCAATGCTGGAAATGAATCTACTGACGATAGTGGCGGCAGAGTTGAATCGGAACAGGCCAATGAGGCGCACGCCGAGGCCGTCGCTTTCGTGGAGAAGCACAGGAATCTCTTCGAGCACTACGCGCGCGGCGCACTGAAGATTGAGCCCGCGCCGGAGGGACTCGACACTTTCGCTTTCAATCTCGAGAAAAACACCATATATGTCAATTCCAGGTTTTACGAAGAACTGGGCTTTTCCGACGAGAAAACTTCTTTTGCGACATTGCACGAGATAGAACATTTTCTTGAAAAGAAACAAATACTCTCTGAAGCCGGAGGCGAAAGGGCGTTCGGTCAATATGTAAGACGGATAAAGGAATCGAAAGCGTATGGCCTCATGGACAATTGCGTGGCCGATGTCAGAGAAAACAAATCCGTTGTTTCAAAAACTTCCAAAGATTTCGGCGAGATCGAATCAGGTTTGTACAAGGAAGATCTATTCAAGGAAACCGACTTTACCAAATATCCGAAGCATGTCCAATTTGCACAAGCGCTTCTGCGTGAGGCACGCGTGCCGGACGAGAAATGCGTCGTGGCATCGGAAGTGCGAGCGAGACTCGACACATTAAAGGCGATGGAAGTAGGTGATGGAAAGAAGGAGGATATTGTCGAAGTCATGACCAATCCGGAAGTGCCCATGTCTTTAAGGTTGAAACTACAGGATGCGTATGTCTGGCCGATGGTCAAAGAATTGTTGGAGCAGGACATGAAGGAGGAGAGTGATAAAAAAAGCAAAGAGGGTGAGGAGAACGGTAAAGAAGGTGAAGACAAAGATAAAGGTAAGCAGGGAAAAGGCGGCAAGCCGGAGAAAAAAGGAGAAAGCAAAACGGGAAAAGGTGAAAAGCCCGATCCCAACGAGATTTTCAAAGAAGCTTACGAGCGAGCAAACAAGAAAGTGCCGAACGCGGTTCCATTCAAGGAAATAGAAAAAGTCTTCAAGGAGTGGCAGAAAGCCAATAAAGAAAGTCCGTTGGAGAAAGCCGACAAAGAGTACGCGGAGAAATTGGGGGTAAAAAATGAAGATCTGCAAAGATACAGAAATATCGTCAAAGAGCTGGAAGAGACTAGGAATCCAGAGACGGGTGTCGGCATAGTTGAAGAATTGAGAAACCTGATTCAGAGAATAATAGCCAAGCGATTGAAGCAGACACCAGCGCCGAGGTATCCAGTAGAGGAAGGCGAGGAGTTGGTTGATCCGGCGGAATTGGTGGCGCAAGCCAAGGCGGGCAATCTGGAGCCCAAGGTCTGGGAGACTTTTGAAATCAAAGAGAAGAAAGGGCAGAGATTCGGCGAGGTCGAAATCAGCATCGTCTGTGACAGGTCGGGATCAATGCAAGGCACCAAGCTTGTCGAACAGCGCAAGGCCGCAGTGCTCATAATGGAAGCGTTAAAAGAATTTGCCGACGAATGCGATGCGGAACGCGTCAACATGGAGAAGCCGCTTGAGATCAAATCCGAAGTCTACTCATTCCAGCAAGACTCGAATGACGCGAAGCCGCTCAAGAAGATGTCGAAAGAACTCGGGGAAAAAGAGCGCATAGAGATCGCCGCTAAACTTTCCACGGCTTCGGGCGGTACGACCGATTTTATTCCGCTCGAAACGATCGCCGTCGCGCTCAAGACGGATGAAGAATTGACGAAAAAGGTTACCGAAGGCGAGGTCAAGAAGATAGTCATCGTCTTTACCGACGGCGAAAGCAACGAACCTGAAAGAGTCAAGAAAGTCTTGAAAGAATTACGGGACGAGAGGAAGGTCGTAGCTATAGGAGTAGGCGTTACCGAATCCGGCAAAGCCGCCTTGACTACTTACGCCCCCGACGCCAGATTGGCGGAGACTGCGGAGAAATTACCCCTTGTCTTAGCCGATCTTCTGAAAGAGCATCTGGTGAACATTTGATGTTATAATTTAACCAATGAATTCTCCAACATTCGAAAGCCGAGGACCGTTAAAAACTCCGCAAGAAGAATTATCGCGCATTCGCGAAGTCGGCATGGAGCACGCCGGGCAGATTGTTGAAAGCGGCACGGAAAAGACGCCGAGGCAAGTGATAGAAGAAACCGTCAAAGCTTATTCCGTCGCGCCTCACGGAGAAGTTCTTCATCCAGATTACGCAATGAAGGAACACGAAGCCGAAGCCATCACACTGGAGCTTTCGCCGGAGACGCACGACAGACAAATAGAGCAGTTGATCGGCGTAATGCAGGAGAAGGGAATAAAGAACGCGATCCATGTGGTTGAGAAGATGAACAACCCGCACCTCTATGACGACTTCCACCGATTCCTGGTACAATTTGTCGCCTCCGGCTATTCCATTCCCGACCTTACGAACAAAAGCGAGCTTTGGAAACCGCTGCACATGACTCTCTTTGAAGTGAGTTTGCCGGAAGCGTCCGAGGAAGACAAAAAGAAACAATTAAAGGAGCTTATCTCCGGCATGGAGCAGTTCTACTCCGGCATGCTCTCTATTGCCGACGACAAGAAAGATCCCGGCTGGTTCTCTGTGGAGATCGCGAACGGGAACGGCAGTGAGGAGTTCATCTTCTATGTATCCGTGCCGACCGCACGCAAGGAATTGTTCGAAAAGCAAATCCTCGCCGTCTTTTCCGGCGCTCACATACGCGAGCACAAGGACGACTACAACATATTCAACGAGAAAGGCGTTTCCGTGGCTTCCTCGGCGAAATTGTCGAAACATTTTCTGTACCCGTTGAAACCGTACGAAGCGTTCGACGCCGATCCTCTGGGCGCGATCCTGAACGGCTTTTCGAAGATAGACCGCGATGGCGAGGGCGCGGCGGTTCAATTTATAATCGGAAAACGCGAGGACTATCTCATGAGAGAATCAGAAAGGGCATTGGAAAAGGTTCGGAAAGGAGAGAAGGTCGGCGATGCTTTGAAAGAGATTGACCAGTCGGTCGGCGGCGCCATGGCCAAGGAACTTTTCGGCGTGTTCAAGAGCCAGAAGGCGATAGAGAAGGAGAAAGAAGACAAAGAAAAGCGTGCTCAAGCTCCGGACCAAACTTCCATTGAGCAATTCACGCGCAAACTCAAAAGTCCGTTCGTATCTCTTAACATTCGCGTCATTGCCTCCGCCGCGACCGAAGCCGAGGCGAACGGCATACTTCATGACCTTGAGTCGAGCTTCAATCAGTTCGAAAATGGCCACGGCAATCGCATTGAATGGAATACGATCGAAAAGAGCAATCTGGAGAATCTTTTGGAGCAATTTTCTTTGAGAATGTTCGACGAAAAAGAAAAGGTTGCGTTGAACCTCGAAGAATTGACGACATGCATGCACTTCCCGGCGACGCATGTGGGCAAAGTAGCACCTCAATTGAAGCAGTCCAAGGCCGGCACCGCGCCCGCGCCCTTGGATACGCCCAAAGAAGGCACGCTTCTCGGCACGAACGCTCATCGTGGCCAGGAGAGCAAAGTATTCATCGCTCCGGAAGATCGCATGCGCCACTTCTATGTTATCGGTCAGACG
>CAYHFU010000046.1:0-5337 GCA_964355985.1 uncultured Candidatus Saccharibacteria bacterium
CGGCGTCGACGCGATAACAATCGTCGGACGAACCGAAAATCAATTGCGAGTCTTACCAATCGGGCAGACCGGCGCAAACAATCGCCACCGGCGTTTTTTCAACGATCTTCAACACGATCTTCTTCGCTCCGTCGCGCTCAGCGTCAATCGTAATGATTCTCGGAGAGGCGTTTCTCGCGGCATCTTCAATTGAATCGCTGGGATAAATAAATGAATTGGACTTCGAAAAGATCCCCAGATATTTACCCCGCAACGCC
The DNA here is from genome assembly GCA_964355985.1 of uncultured Candidatus Saccharibacteria bacterium. Classification (GTDB taxonomy): domain Bacteria; phylum Patescibacteriota; class Minisyncoccia; order Phycocordibacterales; family PALSA-1337; genus C7867-002. Next base: position 258 of record CAYHFU010000046.1, read on the forward strand.
CCGAACGCCGCCGCGCGCAAATCGTTTTCGATTTCCGGGTCAGCGCCGACAATTTCAACGCTTTCCAAGGCTAATTGAGGCAATCTCGTGAATTGCGACAACGCGAAAATCCATACGACGATCGCTATGACAAAAAGAGCAATTATCCAGCGCGTCCGAACTCGTCTACCGCGGAGATATTTCGCCGACTGATTGGAAATTGTCCGTCTGATTACCATGGCATATTGTTTGAAGACTCGGTGAATGCGTTATTTTTCAAATCCCCGTGTGGGGCTTCTCGGCGGCATTATCTTGCCACTGCGTAAGCCGGGGATTTGAAAAATAACGCATTCACCGAGTCTTATCGCCGATAACGCTTTTTCCAAAATATTTTACCAACGCCTCCGACACCTTCACGCTCCCGTCCGCCTGTTGGAAGTTCTCAACCAGCGATACCATGATGCGCGGCGTCGGTATGGCCGTCGAATTGAGCGAGTGCGCGTAACGGAGAACGCCTTCGAAGTCACGGTAACGAATGTTGAGCCGTCGGCATTGGAAATCATGAAAATACGACGCCGAACCGATCTCGCGATACTTGCCCTCTTTCGGCACCCACAATTCAAGGTCATATTTCTTCACCTGCCCTAACCCCAGATCACCGCCACAGTTCACTACTGTGCGATACGGGATGCTGAGCGACTCGATAAACTCTTCAATGTTGCGATTGAGTTCTTCGTGAAATTTTACTGAGGTCTCGTGATTGGCTTCGCATAGAACGACTTGCTCGAGTTTGTAAAATTCGTTTACCCTTATGAGTCCGCGCGTATCCTTGCCGTGCGCGCCCGCTTCTCGGCGATAACAAGGTGAAAAACCCAAGTATTTTTTCGGCAATTCATTCAAGGACAAAACCTCACCCTCGTGATAACCCATAATGGGCACTTCGGCCGTACCTACCAAATAATCTCCGTCTTGAGTTTTATAGAGATCCTCTTCGCCTTGAGGCAAATATCCCGTGCCGAATAGATTGATCTTACGCACGATCGTGGGCGGAATGATTGGAATAAATCCTTTGCCACCAAAAAAGTCCATGGCGTAATTCCAGATCGCAAAGCTCAATCTCGCCCCATCGTTTTTCAAGAAATAACCGCGAAAACCGTGAACTTTCGCGCCCCGTTCAAAATCGGCCATCCCGAGCTTGGTCATTAGCTCAATGTGATCTTTCGGCTCGAACGCAAATTGCGTCTTTTCTCCCCAAGTCTTGATCTCTTTGTTTGCCGAATCGTTGGCGCCGTCCGGCACGGACATGTCGGGAATATTCGGCACTTGGAGCATCAGAGTCTGCCACTCCTTCATGACTTCCTTGAGCACCTCTTCATCTTTTTCCAATTCCGTCTTGACGACTTTCATCTCGCTGATGAGCTTTTCCCTCTCCACCGCGTCTTTTGCCTTGGCGATTTTCTCGCTGGCGGCGTTCTGCGCCGCGCGCTTCTTGTCGGCCTCGGCCATCAACTTTTTCCTCTTGTCGTCAATATCCAAAAGTTCCGTCACCTTGAAGTCAAGGTGCTTTTTCTTGGCCGCCGCGGCGACCAATTCCTTGTTCTCGCGGATGAATTTGATGTCTAACATTGTCCGTATAGTGTATCATATGTCTCATGCAAATAACCACAATCACCCAAGAAAAATATCCCTACCTGTTGCGACAAATAAAGCAGCTGCCGAAATCAATGGACATGGCCGGCACTTTGCCCGGGGACGACAATAAGTTTCTGTGCGTCATAGGGTCAAGGAGACATTCAGCGTACGGCGAAGAAGTCTGCGGCAAACTCATCGCGGGACTCAAAGGATATCCGATCGTCATCGTTTCAGGACTGGCCATAGGCATAGATTCTATGGCGCATCAGGCGGCTCTCGACAACGGCTTGAAGACGATTGCCTTTCCCGGATCCGGGCTGTCGCGATCGGTACTGTATCCGCCGTCAAGACGATATTTGGCCGAGAGGATAGTCGCTTCTGGCGGCGTGCTTTTGTCTCCATTCTCTTTGAGACAAGAAGGCGCGGACTGGACTTTCCCGACGAGGAATCGCCTGATGGCCGGAGTATCGCAGGCGATCTTGATCGTCGAGGCCGGCAAAGGTTCCGGCACGCTCTTGACCGCCAATAACGCCATTGAGTTCGGTCGTGATGTCTTGGTCGCGCCCGGCAACATTTTTTCGGAACTGTCTTACGGCCCGCATATGCTCATAAGGAGCGGCGCCACGCCTATAACTTCTTCCGCCGACATCCTGGAGGCGCTAGGGTTCAAGATCGCGCGCGCCGACGGCACGCAACAAGTGCTTCCGAATTTCGCCGAAATGCAACTGACGCCGGAAGAAAAAACGGTGGTTGATCACATCCGTAGAGAACGCCTGTCTTCAAGCGAACTCATAGAACGAACCGCCATGTCGCCTACCAAACTCAATACCGTTATCTCGGAGCTTGAAATTAGGGGGATAATCGCGGTATGCGACGGGTTGTACCGCATTGCCTAAGAATTCTTATCGTTCTCTTGATCTCGCGCCTCGTCGTCCACCTCCCGAACGAGAACCTCACCGAACTATTGCCGTCCGCCCCCATCACTCGCAATACGTACGAATCCCCTTCATCCCGTAGGCAGGAACTTTTCGTCGAACAAGCCACGCCTTTTGCGTCCAACTGCAGGACAAAGAATTCATTATCTATTCCAGGAATTGAAATGTTGGCGATATGAGGAGACGCATCTGCACCCTCTCCGTTAAGTTTCGCGTCCGGTCTTATTTTCATCAGTTCTTCTGTGAAGAATCGTTTCAATTCCGCCAATCTCGAAACCTCTTTCTTCAGCTCATTCGCCAAAAGTTCAACCGCCTTGGCGAATCCCATAACCCCCGGTAAGTTTTCCGTCCCCGATCTCAAGCCATTCTCTTGCCCGCCGCCGAAAATAATCGGCTCAATCGGAGTATTTCTCCTGACGAACAACGCGCCCGTTCCACTCGGTCCGTACATTTTGCTCGCGTCCAGAGTAAGCAGATCAATTCCGAGTTTTTCCACATTTAATTCTTGGTAAACTGCTTGTGAGACATCGGTATGGAATAATGGTTTTTTTTCATTTTTCGAATGTCTCAGGATCCTTGAGACTTCTCTTATCGGCTGAACGACGCCCGTTTCGTTGTTAACCATCATAACAGAAATCAAAACCGTATTCGCTCTTATCTTCTTCTCCAAATCGTCAACTAAAACCCCTCCTCGCGAATCCACTTTCACTTCCTCCACCTCAACTCCCCGCCTTTTCAGTTCAACAAAGCATTCGCGCACTGAAGAATGTTCGATCGCGCTCCCGAGAATGTGTATGTCCTTGTAATCAACTCCCGCGCGACGGATCGCCTCGATCGTCCCCATGATTGCAATATTATTCGCTTCCGTACCGCCTGAAGTAAAGACTATTTCATCCGGATGGGCGTGAATGAAACCTGCAATTTTTTCACGCGCCGCGATTATAGCTTTCCCCGCCTCCACCCCTTCTTTGTGCCACGCCGAAGGATTGGCGTATTCGCGCCTTGAATACTTCTTCATTTCCCTCACGACCCTTTTGTCCACGGGAGTGATCGACGCGTAGTCCAGATATATTCTTTCCATGAAAACCAGAATAGCATATAATTAGTCCGTGTTGGATACCGTAATTGCAAACCCTTTACTCCTCGGCTTCATCATCCTCTGCGTCGCCACGCTCGTCTTGCTTGGCATCGTCTTTTACCTTTTCTTCAAAATGCGCCGCTTCCTCGTCGGTTTTGATTCCAAGAATGTGGACGATTCACTGCGATTCGTCTCCTCCAGTTTAAAAGATTTGCAAGAATTCCGCGCCGAGCTTGAAAAATATTTGTCCGAGGTCGAGAAACGTCTGAGAAAGAGCGTGCAGTCCGTCCACACCGTCCGCTTCAATCCGTTCAAGGGAACTGGCGCCGGCGGCAATCAGAGCTTCGCCACGGCATTCCTCTCCGAAGAAGGCGACGGCGTCGTCATTTCAAGCTTGTATTCTCGCGATCATGTGAGCGTGTTCTCGAAACCGGTTAAGAAACACTCTTCCGAATTTGAACTGTCCAACGAGGAACTCGAGGCCGTCGAGCGTGCAAAGGGAAATCTCAAGAAATAGCGCCTGTGGATAATGTTTGACATAACACACCTTCGATGCTATAATTGAACGAAAGTACAACAGAAAGGAAATTATGAAGACGACTGCACCGGTAACCGTCGAGCGCGGACAAGAGCTGTTCGCGAGGATGAGATTGAGTTTGAATGTGCTAGATGGATCGGCGGAATCAACTTTCTCCGTTCCGATTATCCGTCCTGCTCCTCCGGTCAAGTTAAGTCGAAAACGCCTGTTCGGCCGCCTGCTCTGCCACTTCACTCTGCCGCCGCTCGACCGGGAATAACCGCGAGTTTGAAGCCGAATAAAGCGACTGTCTGCACGACGGTCGCTTTTTTTATCGTTTACAACCAACTTTCGACCATGAGCATTGATCTGCCGCCTTTCCATTCCTGCCAAATCTCTTCCGTGACGAAAGGCATGAACGGATGAAGCGTGCGAAGAAGTCTATCGAGCGTGTGTAAGAGTAGCTGCTTGCGCGATCTTTTTTCGGCGTCGGTTCCCTCTTTCAAAATCTTTTTGCTTTCTTCCAATATGACATCGGCGAAGCAATGCCACGCGTAGTGATACAACTTTTCTCCGGCCAAATAATATCGGAAGTTCTCCATGTCCAAAGTTATGTCGAGCATGAGTTCGTGTCTCTCTTTTCTCAAAGTCTCGTCTCCATCCGCGTATTCTTTGAAGTTTTCGATCAATTGCTCGCCCTCACAAGCGGTCAAAACGAAACGCGTGATGTTCCACAATTTATTGCCGAAGTTCTTGTAACCCCTCACCTTGTCTTCGGAAAGTTTCAGATCGTTGCCCGGGCCTGTGCCTATTATCAATGAAAGTCTGGTAGCGTCGGCTCCGTATTTCGCAATCATTTCAAGCGGGTCAATGATGTTGTCGAGCGCCTTCGACATTTTACTCCCCGTTCCGTCCCTAACAAGTCCAAGAAGGTTCACT
>CAYHFU010000047.1:0-5308 GCA_964355985.1 uncultured Candidatus Saccharibacteria bacterium
CAACAGCTCCTCCGTCTCGTCGCAAGCTCCTCGCGGAGGACTGTTCTCGCCTGCGCGTCGCGCTATCGGCTTCGAAATCACGCGAATTGACAGTGTGAATAATTGGCTTAACTCCGACTTCGTAAGCTGAAAACTTGATCGCTTCAAGTACCGACAAATAAGCATCCGACAAAATAAAGTCCCCCGTATTGAAATACTTCCCCACGATCGCTATGTTCACTTCATGACCGCCGTGATTCTTGATCCCCTTCGCCATCCTTTTCCACGCCTCAAAACTCTTGTCCGGCTTGTTCGCCTGCAATCCCAATGACTCAAGCAACAATACGCCCAATTTATCCTTGTCGAAATTGACCGGCACATCGTAAATGCTCTCTATGTCCGGCGCCGATATCACCCGCTCCGTCGGTATATTACAAGAAACCGCGATCTTCTCCTTCCTCTTGTGATCCAACGCCGTTGCCGCGCGCGCTATGATGAAGTCCGTGTTTATGCCGTAACCCGCCAGTTGTCTTGCCGCGTTCTGGGTCGGCCTTGACTTCATCTCGCCTAAACTTCCCGGCGTCGGCAAGTAAGAGACCATTATGAATACGACATCGTTCGGGTGGCGCATTTTAAGCACGCGCGCGGCTTCGATGAACATCACATTCTGATAGTCCCCGATCGTGCCGCCGATCTCAATGATCGAAATTTCCGATTTATTTACTTTCGCCGAATGCTCGAACCTGTGAACTATTTCGTCTCTGATGTGCGGTATCGCTTCCACGCATTTGCCGCCGAATTGGAGCGCGCGCTCTTTTTCGATCACATGCTTGTACACCATGCCGCTGGTAATATAATCATCAGCCGTCAAGTCGCGTCCCAAGAATCTCTCATAGTTTCCCATGTCCTGGTCCGTCTCCAGTCCCGAGTTCAATACGAAAACTTCGCCGTGCTCGGTCGGATTCATAGTACCCGCATCCACGTTCAAATAAGGGTCAACTTTGACCAAATTGACCTTGTAACCCTTTGCGGAGAGCAGTGTGCCGATCGAGGACACGGCTATTCCCTTGCCCACCCCCGACATCACGCCGCCGATAACAAATACATATTTGTGGCGGTTTTTCGCGACTTTTGCGGTCTTTCTGGCCATATGAACATTCTATTAGAATATACGCCAGGTTGTCCACTTGCTATATGTCTTCAAATTGTGTGCTTGTGGTGTTATCATAAACCGTAATGAAGCCATTCCGCGGTCCTGGAATGTTGTTTGTTGTTGCGTTCGTCGCGGCATGCGTCTCATACGCATCTTCATCCGCGGCACAAACGCGCTCCGTCTCTTATTTCGCGGGTGATTTGGTGCCGCGTTCAGAGATCAGCATATCCCCGTCGTCGGGCACCTTCGAGGAAGGCTCGACTTTCGATCTTCCCGTCATGCTCGACACGCGCGGCTCCAGCGTGAACGCCATTGAATTGTACATGAAGTTCGATCCGAATATACTGAGCGTCGTCAGGCCGTCGAGCGAAAAATCCATTATTGGCTTGTGGATCGAGCCGCCGTCTTACGACAACACCGCGGGAACTATCAGGATAGTCGGGACCGTGCCGGGAGGCGTCAGGACCGATGCCGGTCTTGTCGTGATGCCGACCTTCCGGGCGATCGCGCCGGGAAAAGCCTCGATTCAGATTTTGGACAAATCACAGGTCTTGTTGAACGACGGTTTGGGTACGCCTACCGTCATGGAGTCGTCGCGCGGCTCATACTCCGTCATTCCGAGACCTCCCGGAGAAGTGTTCGTCAATTCCGACACGCACCCTTTCCAAGGAAAATGGTATAACAATCGAAACCCGTCGTTTTCATGGGACAAGGATGACATCGTCGACGGTTTCAGTTATTCCTTCGACACCAACCCAAACTCAACTCCGTCGGATGATATGGTCACCAAGGACACGGCCGTGTCTTTTTCTAATGTCGGCAACGGCGTTTGGTACTTCCACTTGAAAGCGCTCAAAGGCAAGAGTTGGGGACCGAGCACGCATTACGGCGTGAGGATAGACGCTTTGTCGCCGGCGGACTTCCGACCTGCCGTACAGACCATGACGGCCGCCGCGGGCGACCGTTATCTGGTTTCCTTTTTCACAACCGACAACATATCAGGCATAGATCGCTATGAAGCCGGCGTCATAGACAAAAGCGATGAGACCACCGTCTCGCCAGTATTCGTCGCGACCGAAAGTCCCTATCAAGTGCCTGTAAAGTCCGGTAGCGATCTCACGGTCATCGTGAGAGCCTTCGACATGGCCGGCAACATGCGCGAGGCTTCCGTGGGAATAAAAACCCCGTACGCAATGTTTCGACTGTTCCGGGATTATGGCACGGAAATCTCCGTCATAATAGGCGCTACCGCGCTCGTAGTCGTGGCTATGTTGTTCCTGCTCGGGATGGCGATTCGACATCGGAGAACGAAACTGTGCGCTCCAACGGCCGTTATGGGCAAAGATTTGTCCCGTTACGAGCTCGGTAAAGACAAACCTATTCGGTATGTTCAGGCGTCGCGACAGGAGGAGGTCTGCCCTCCAAATCAGTCGACTTGAGACAGGATGTGCTTCTCCGCGTCGCTCAGATTGCGCCGCATGTGATCGATCAGCGCCTCCTCGCCTCTGGTCAGCTTGTGTCCGCCGCTCAATTTCTCGACGATCTTGGCGTATTCTTCCAGGTCGGCCTTGAGTCCGTCAAAAGTTTCGTGGATTGTATTTTTCGTCTTGACGCCGCCGCGCGTTTCGGCCGTTACGCGCCTCCTGAACAATAACAATGTTCCAACTAGGAGCAACGAGAGTATGGATACTGTCGCGATCACTATCGGCAAAAATGGTAAGCCGAGGAAAAGATCTTCCATTCTGGAAGTAATCGTGAGACATTCTTCGGTCGGAGCAATCAGCGTCACGGTCTCCGCGACGGCGGGCGCGGGCGATATTTCCGCGGTCTCCGAAGTCATCGCGGCCGAAGACTCCTCCGTCGCCGCGGCCGGCGCGGTGATTTCTTTCTTTTCCGGCACCGGAGCGGGCGCGGTGATTTCGTATTCGGCGTTGCCCAGCGATTCCAACACATCCGTGCCGCTGCCGTCGTTGGCCAGGAGCGAGCCCGACGAAAAGTCAACCTCGGCGGTCCCTTGGTCAACGGCTTTGAAAATAACCGTGATCACAAGTCCCCGCGAACCGATGTAGCCGGGATTCAAAACAACGCCGGAGAAATCAAGCGTTCCCTTCTTGTCGGAAAAAGAAGGTTCTTCCACCCACAAGTTGACGACGGAATCGGCTTTTGACAGTCCGACCACCCGTAGTTTGTCGGCGGGATACGAGATCTGGCCGGACACGGCGTTTACCGATTGGGCCGGACTGGAGATCGTGACCTTCACGGAAAAGGTCTGCCCCATCGCGTAACTGCCGGTATTCGGCGACACATAGACCGTGCCGGCATCGGCCGATCGGGCAAGACCGAGAAATATCAGTAGCGCGAGCGCGACAATCGTCTTTTTACAATATAGAGAACGCATAGGATCAATGCGGATATTATACCAAAGCTCGCTAGGCGCGCATAGTAGCTGGGCGTGACGGCGTACTCCGTCCTCATGTTGCCGGCGCGGTCTACGGCTCTTACATACAGCTTCTTGCCCGTGTCTTCCTCCGAGAGCTCGTATGGACTTTTCACATCACGCCATGCGCCGTCAGGCGGCACGCCCCAATACCCGGAGGCCTCCTCGTAACGGTCAATCCCCGTCTGTTTGTCCTGAGCCACGAACACCGCGAATGGAGCCCCGTCAAAGACGAGTGGATCGCGCTCGATCGAGACTTCAAAAGGTTCCGGCGGAAGAGTATCATTGGTCGAAACAACTTTGGTACCGTTTCCAGCCGTAATCCGGATCGTGACAGGCGACGAATCGATCGGTACGGCGGTAGCGGATAGGTCGTTGGCACGCGCCTCGACTTCATGGAGAGAGATTTCCCCGTTGTCTCCGGCGCCGGCTGAGAGCATCAGGGTGAAAAGTTCGTAAAGACCTTCAAATCCTCCCGGGATTATACCTGCGAAAGAGATTTCTCCGCCGTCGCTCGAGACCGACGGCGCTTCTATCCAGAGCGGCACGAGCCCGCCGTCGTTCGTCACTCCCAAGATAGATAGACCGTCGCCGACGGATATCGTACCGGAGATGGCATTGACGCTGTCTCCGCCGGAATCAACGGACACTTTGAGGACAAATTGATCGCCCAGCATGACCGATTCGGGCGCGGTAAAAATGATTTTGCCGTCGGCGCGCGCCAAATTCAGAAAAGGTACCGGCAGAAAAACCGCCAGACCGAAGAGTAATACTGCCAAGGCGACGAGAACGATCCGACTATTTTTTTTCGCGTACTTTTTCATGTTTTATCCGGTCCAGTTGAACGCCAGTATGCTAAAGTCGATCAGATTTACTTTGCCGTCGCCGTTCGCGTCCACGGAAAGAGGTGGCGACGGTCTCTTGTACCAATAGGCCATGATCGAAAAATCTGTGAGATTGACGCGACAATCACCGTTCAGGTCACCCTTGACGACGCATTTGGCCGCGATTACAGCAGCGATATTTTTGTCCCCGACCTTAAAGCCGACAGCCGCGCTGTAGGAACTGATCTCCGAAGAAGTGGCGCTTCTCGACTTCACGCTGTGATCGCCGTAATCTATGAGTGAAGTGTCAAAATTGTCGAGATATACTCCGCTCGCGTCGGCTTTGGCGCGCGAGAATACCGGCTCATCGGAATTGACTTGGATGGTCACTTCGCTACCGGGCACTGATTGTCCCAGGATAGCAATCGGATCGCCGCGTTTGACTTCGGATTTGTCCACCGAAATGGTCGGAGCAATGAATATACCGGTGATCTTGGTCGTTACTCCATCGGTCAAACTGACAGGAAAGGTGATCGGACTCGACCGCTTACCTTGTCCGTCCTCACCGTACACCGAGAAAATATAACTGCCGGCAGTCAGATTGGTTATGGATATGTTGAAATTGGCCAGAGCGTCGGCTGGCACGGTAGTAACGACCTGGGCATCTTTGAGCAGAGTAACCACGCTTCCCGGATAGGCGCGTCCGGAGAAGACTACCCCGGTTGTGCCGACAGCTATAGTAGGCCTTCCACTGCTACTCCCGCCGCCGCTACTTCCGCCGCCAGTGTTTCCTCCTACGCTAGAGGAGACGGGAATGGCCGAGACTTGCGAGGATGTTGCTATACGATCACCGAAGTAATCCTTGGCGACGACGACAAAATAATAAGTCGTGCCGTTGGAAAGTCCTGTTTGAGC
>CAYHFU010000048.1:0-5272 GCA_964355985.1 uncultured Candidatus Saccharibacteria bacterium
TTGAGTCAGTGGTTATTGTAGCACAAAAATTCAACGGCTCAACGATATTTTCCCGTTGGGCAGTTGAATGATTCCACTTGACTCGTCAATTCTCTTCGACTGGCAACGACTTCCTCTTCTCCGGAGTCGGCGTCACGGGCGGGGTGGCGTTCGCGAACGGGGATTTGCCGGCGCGGAGATTGCCGAGGATCAAAAGGACTTCTTGGTTGTCAGGATTCGTCTTTGCGAGTTCCTCGAATTGGGCGATGGCCAGCGCGGAATCATTCAAGCGCGTCGCGGAGAGACCGAGGAAATAATGCGCATTAGCGTAGTTGGGCTCGAGCTCGACGGCCTTGGCAAACGCTTGCGCGGCGGTATCGTAAGTTTGCGCATTGTATTCAAGGAGACCGAGATGGAAGAAGAGAAGCGGATTTTGCGGATTGATCTCGGTCGCCACTTGCGCTGATATGATCGCGTTCTTCAAGTCGCCCTTGGCCGCTTGGACTTGGGACAAGAGGTAGACGGCGTCGAGGTAGTTGTTCTTGACCTGTAAAGCAAAGCCGATTGATTGCAGAGCTTCGTCGAGCTTGCCTTCGGCCGCTTGGACTTGCGCCAGATTGACATAGAGAGACGGGTTGGAGGGATTGAGCCGTATGGCGTCGGTGTAAGCGCGGACAGCATTGTCGTACGCGTTCGCCATTTTGAGTTGCGCCGCCAAGGCAGAGACTCTGGCCTCGGCGACGAAGTTGTAATAATTGGCCGGATTGTAAGCTATCGCCTTCCTGGCCGCTTCCACGCCGGCGTTTATCATATTGGCCAGTTTAGTCGCAATTTCCGGCGAAGACGAGGTTGCGGTCGTTACGATCTGATTGACTTCAAGACGACTGTTTTCCGCCAATGCCTGCCAGTAGACATCCGATTCGTCTACTGACACGGCTTTTTTGAATGCTGCGTCAGCAGCGGCAAATTCACCTGAAACATTGATGCTCTTTACGCCCCCCGCGAAATAAGCGAGTGCGACCGTTTTCTTTATTTGGACTAAGCCCCAAGCGACAGCAATCGATATCAGTATTATGAGAGATACAGGCATGACGATGCCGCGCGTCTTCTTCCCCGTCGGAGCGATTTCGAAAACAGCCGCCGAATTATTTGAAACCGTCGCCGCGACGAATACGCCCGTCATGACGAAAGCCAAGAACAGGACGGCGTGCGATGGCGCATAGAGTATTGACACGATCCACAAGAACACCATGGCACCAAACGATGATATGGCGATAAATTTCTTCTCAGAATCTTCGGGCAATCTCTTGAGGAGTCGTGTCGAACCGATTCCCAAGAATACAAAGAACAGTATCCACAGGATTATCCCGACCCCACCTTGAGTCGCGAACAAGGTTGGTATGAAGCCAAATCCGGAGCCGAATTCCACATTCCAAGCGTTGGATAGATTGAATCCAAGCGGCTTGTACACCATGAACGCTTGGGTAAAGTGGTTGGGACCCACGCCGAACCACGGATAGTTTTTGACCGCGCCGCCAACCACATCTATCGTCATTTGCCACGGCAAGGACAATTCGGCGTACTGCGTATTCGTCGCATCAATCAACGGTTTCGCGAGTATGGTTCCCTTCCAGACGAAAATTAAAGCGATCAGGGTCAATACAACCATAAGCCAGGGAGTCCGGGATGCGTATGATTTCAGGCGACCGATCTCGGGATCAGCTTTTGACTTATCGGATCTCCACAGAACGGCCGTCAAAGAAGCGAAGATCGCGGTTGCCGCAATCCATGCAACGGTCTGATTGACCAAGAACGCAAGGAGTAAGCCGACAAATCCGAGAACCATGTAAAAAATCTTCGCGCGACCTTTCGGACGCAGAGCGCGCAAGGCCGAAGCGGAAATTATTGTTGTCAAGATCGACAAGATCGCCAGTCCGTTCCATTTACCGAGTAAAGTCGAGGTGGCTGATCCAAGAATTGACAACGACAAGAATGACGGACCGAACGCGAGGCGAAGTCCGTGGACGACAACCAGAATCGTGAATGCTATTCCCAAAACGGCGTAAAGCTTACGGACGCGATTTTGATCTCTTCTTATTACTTCAAACGCAACTAAAGCGGAGAGGAACAACGCCAAGATCAAGCTCGTGGTGCCGATTTCGAATCCTTGTCCGAAGAATGATTTGCCGAGGTGGATACTCGTAAACGACGAAACGATTAACGATACGGCCAAGAAAACGCTCGTCCACAGAATCGCTTTTGGAGGCAAGATTAGTTTTCGTTCTTTGAACGCGACAATGCCGTAACAGATCGCCACAGCCAGAGTTCCGATTACGATCATAAAAGTCTTGGCAACATCCAAAGCCAAGTACGGAGAAGGGATGAAAACTATTGGAACCAAGAACGCGGTTGCGAGGAAAATATAGTACGCAACTTTTTCCATTCCGACTTTGGCTTTCTTTATCGGTTGCGACTGATCCGTGACGACTGGAGGAATTGAAATCGGGGCGGGGCGGGGCGGCTGTGACTGTTGGGAATTAAACTGTTTTGACAGTTGCGGAGGGGTTCCTTGACGATTCAACGGAACTTGCCTTTCCGAAGAAGAAAATTGGTTGTCGTTCATGATTTTTATTTTTTACTTATTTGATTAAATTTGCTTCTAACGCTCCACATCATTATAACTTAACGGATAAAAGAAAACACCCCCGCCCCCGAGTTCAAGGGAGTGTTTTCATGTTCGCCGCACAATAAGCCGAATTCTGTTTATGACAACCATATGTCTGGGACGCATGTTGCCATGCGCCTCAAGCGACTCTCCCGTCTTGCGACGGGCGCGGTCTTGCACCGAAGTAGAGATTTTGCCGTTTCACCCCGCCAATCCACCAACTGGCGGACAAGCGGACTCGTCTCTGTTCGCACTCCTGGGTATTACCCCGGCGGGCGTTACCCGCTACTCGTCTGCCATATTACTATGGCCGGTGTTCGGACTTTCCTCACCGCCAAACGGCGGCGCGGTCGTCTAGTGCAGCTAGTACAACTATATCACAAAATCGGTCTCTACACAACCTCACAAACCCCGGAGACGCATGCAAGTTCTTTTTTGAGATCAGTTTCGTTTTGTTTCTCGTAAGTGAGTATCTTTGAATAGTCTACATGTTCCAGCCGTTTCGCCAACTCCTTGTAGGTCTTTTCGTCTATAGTTTCGTACGGAGCCAGCTTGTACACATGATCTTCGCGGGGCAGGAATGAAAGGCCGCCGACGATGTCCCAATTCTTGTAAACCCAGTTCGCCACCTCTATCCACTCGTCATTGCCGACGGAAATCGTAACCGACGGATTGTGCTCAGTGTAATTTTCCTTGACCATTTTCCAGTATTCCAGTTGTTCGATGGCCGATACATCGTTCTTGAATATCGAGCCGTTTGGCGCCTTGACTGGAAATTCAATCACGAAAGTATTGGTGCTCTCGGCGTTCTGGCCGATCTCGGGATGATGCGGCACGCCTTGATCCTTGAGCATCTTGAAGAGAGAGTCCGTGGACGATATGCGAATGCGCCTAATGTAATATTTTGCATGCCTGGGATGCATGCCTGACGAGCAATCAACGGTTTGAGACAGGGTACCTGAAGGCTTCACGCAGGTGATAGCCGTGGACTCGTTGACGCCAAACTTCTTGGCGTATTCTTTGTTGATTTTGATGGCGTATTCTTTGAGCTTGCGCATTATCGCCGGCTTTCGAACAGCTGGACAGTCCCACTGACCGGTTATGGAAACTCCCAGGAGACGCTCCCGCTCGCAGTGATCTTTCCAATCCTTCGACAGATACTGAAAATTCGTCAGAGTCGATTGGTAAGTCCCCAAGATAGTCGCTACGCGCATCTTTTTGATCAGGGTGGCTTCGGTGTCTTCGGCGCGAGCTATGATTTCCGACAGATTACAGAACTGTTTCGATTGCAAGATGATCTCTCCGCACGGATTGGTACCGATCGGGCCGATCACATGTTGCCCGGACGGATCAAAATACCCTTTGTATTCTTTCAACGCTTTTATTCTTCGTTCAGGTAAAGTCTTTGCCAAGGAACCGCGATTGAATACTCCCCTTTCGCCGGAACGGCTTTCTATGAGTGCCATCCATTCTTTCAAGAACTCTTCGTTAGTCGGTTTGTTGATGTAGACCGCTGAGTTATTGGCGAGCATGCGATGCGGATGCGTCATGTAGAATGCGCCTTTCTTGGCGTCGCGAGTGTCCTGGTCGTCCAGATCGGACAAAGATATCATGGCACTTCTCCTTACTCCGCCGGCCACGACGCAATCGCCGATCATACAGATGATATCGTGCAAATCTATCGGTCGCAGACGTCTGCCCTGGCGCGTCAGCATTATTTGCCGGGTAAAAGAGAGAAGTCTCTGAAGCGGTGCGGGACCGGAAGATTTTCCGCCCATGGTTTTCAAACGGGCACCTTCCGGACGCAATTGCGAGAAATCAAACTCGACATCTTTGCCGGAAGACCATGTCTTCATGCCGAATACCAAAGCGTCAGCCCAACCTTCCTTGGAATCCGGTATGACATGCGTCGGGAGTTTCTCACCGATCTGCATCAGTATCTGAGGAAACTTTTCGACATTGGCACTCTCGACCGACCAACCACAACCGGTGCCGTTCATGGATATGTGAATAATCTCACCTAAGTCTTGAAAAGATTCCGGCGCGACGAAAGAACAGTTGTACACGCAAATGTTGTCGCGCTTCGCCGGAGTGCCGGCAAATTGGAGAAGACGCATTGACGGCATAGCTTGCTGGTTCAATATTGCCTCGCGAATCTCCGCGTACTCGCCTTCTTTCAACTTGTCACCAAGATTCTCCTTCATGAATCCGACATACCTGTTTACCGTTTCTATCCATGTCTCCCTTCTTTGTTCACTGTCGATCCAACGGGAATAACTCCTGTAATACACAAACTCCCCGAGCGCATTCTTGAAGTACTTTTGCGAATCAGCGGCGAGCTTCCTCACATGCTCCGGCACTTCGAGGCCTTGGGCTCGGATCTTGGCACGCTCTTCGCGGTAGAGCACATAGTGTTTGGCGGTCTTCACATAGTCCTCGCGCATGAGCTCCTGCTCCACTATGTCCTGAACACCTTCGACTGTGGGCACAAAGTTCTTGAACTTGCGCTTGATGCGGATGAGTTCCGCGTAGACGCCGTGCGCGACCGTGGCCGCTTCTTCCATCGAGCCTTCACCGACGGTATTCATGCCTTTCCAGATGGCATTGGTAATCTTTTCCGCGTCAAAA
>CAYHFU010000049.1:0-5244 GCA_964355985.1 uncultured Candidatus Saccharibacteria bacterium
AAGTGTCCGTTACTGAAGAGTCCGGCTCCTTTTGCGCGCTCTTCAAAAGTCCGTCTGCGTATTGCGCCAGTACTCTGTCACCTTGAATGGTAATCTCAGCTATGGCGTTTGCGTTGATGTCGCGCGCCAGGGTTGAAAGGGGCACGGTCTCAGTCGGCTCCGTGGTTTGCGACGAATATTGGGAATAGATTCCAGTCACGAGCAGGAAAAATAACACCGCCATTACGGTGGCGTTCCAAAAATTCGCCTTGGGCGACCACCAAGGATTTTTCTTGCCGTTTTTGCGACCCTTTTTGCCGCCGTTAGGCAATTCTTGCTCCGGAAAGCTCGAAAATCCGTTCATGCTCGGATTATTGCACGAAAGAGGTTATCCGTCTATTTCGCTAGCGGTAGCGTGAAGGTAAAAGTACTGCCTTTGCCATCGCCTTCAGACTCGGCCCGAATCTTGCCGCCTTGACGATTCACGATCTGTTTTGCCGCGTACAATCCGATACCCACTCCTTCGGTATCGGCCAACCGAGCCGTATGACTGCGATAAAATTTTGAGAAAACGCGCGGCGCGTCTTCTTTGGAAAGTCCAATGCCGGAGTCGCGAACGGAACATACTGCCGTCTTACCAACCTTCATCGTCGAAACCTCGATACGGCCGCCATTGGGCGTGTAGTGAATCGCGTTTTCGACGAGAACCTGGATCGCAAACTTAGTCTTTTGCGCGTCGAAAACGGCCGTGAGATCCTGCGAGAGTTTCGTTTCGATCGAGACGCCCTTGACCGAAGCTTGTTTCGCGAGTGACGAGACGACTTCTCCCGTCACGATCGACAAATCGCCTTCTTCCGCGCGATAATCATAAGCATCGTTCTCCATGCCGGAGATATTCATGAGGAGTCCCGTCAATTCCGTAAGCTTGGTGCTTTCGTCTTTGATATAGTCGACTTGTGTCTTTGATTCGGCGGATAATGTGTCCTTGGACAACTCCTCCGTCGCCCATTTGATGCCGGTCAAAGGCGTACGGAACTTGTGAGTCATGGTCGTGACGAATTCGTATTTCAGGAGATCGTTCTCACGGAGCCGTCGCCAGACGATGACGGCGATCGTGACGACCAAAAGAGACGACGAGAGCGGAACTGCCCAAGTCGGAAACTTCGGATAAGCGGAGGCAACGGTTTGACTCAAATAGTTTGACAAGACAATGAGGCCGCCAACCGCGGTTACCGCCATGCCGTACCAGAAGGCCTGTTTGGCCACTACCTTGAAGTTGAAAAGTCCATGCTTGACCGCTCCAACGGCAAAAGGCACCGCGAGGACAGCGGCAAACGCGACACCCCATAGAGGATCCGCCGGAATGTCGTATACGAGGAGGTTGATGATAAATCCCATCCCATGCCCAGCTAACATAAACATTATAAAGTACTTCAATTTGTTTCTCTCCTCGGGAATGCAAGCTCTACCGTAAGCCGTCAAGAGCTTGTAGAGAAGATACGGCACACACACTCCATTCAAAAAAATCAACCTGATCAAATTCAAAGGTCCCGGTTGGTAATAATTTGGAAAATACATTTTTGGCGTCGAATCGGCAAGGAACATGTCCGGCTGCCACAGAAAGAATCCAACCAACGCCGCAGTGGAAGCGTAGATAAAGATTATGAATCTCTTACGCTCTTTGTCTTCCCCGACAGCGGCCAACGCGGAGTGTACATTAAATGCTCCGATGAAGAACAGTGAAAGATTGAACATTAGGACTTTTCTCGATAGCGTCGGATCCTCTATGTTGACTCCGATCGCGTGAGAGACGATAAAAGTCATCGCCGCCAATGCGGTAAGACCGATCGTGACGCCGGCAGTCGTACGGTTCTCATTAGTGAACGAAAAAAATGCGATCGCGATCAAGGCCACCGCGGATATCCCGGAAAAGACATTGTGCGCGATAAGGTGAATGTTCGCTTCCATAATAATGGTCTTGAAGCGAATTATATCACGATAGTTTATTTCAGTGGAGATGCCGGGAATCGAACCCGGGTGCAATCGAGATTTATCGAACGGATCTACGACGGTAGGATTCTTTGATTCGCCGGCTGGCGGATTTAACCTTAGCGTCAAGAAAGAAAACAAAACACGCAAAGGCGATCTCTAAGATTCGGACAGGCAGAGTGAGAAGCTCTGAACGCCTACTTCCGGGTGATTACGCCTGTTCTATAGTATGGATCCCTATAGAGAGACGGCTCGCGTCAAACGCGGGCAAATGCGAACTCATTGGCTCCGAAATACGGAGAAACGGTTTTAGCATTTATGGGTTTGCATCGGATTGAGAAGTCGATACTGCTTCCGTCGCACGGACGAAAATCGGCGATTGTCTATGCCTGTCATCCCCAATTTGAAGCAACCGAAGACTGTGACCACTTGGAGAGGTTATAATTGTCATCCTGTGTGAAGCGTTACCATGTTCCGTTTATGCATAACCTCTCCAAGTGGTCACAGTCTTCGGTTGCGAATTGTCAACGAACTTTGAACTCCCTTCTAATCTCCCTATCCGTCTCGCGCCTCTTTATCGTTTCCCTTTTATCATACTTCTTTTTGCCACGGACGGTGGCGATTTCAACCTTTATCCTATCTCCTTTAGTATATACGGAAATTGGCACGATTGTCAAGTTTTTACCGTCTTCAACGGATGCCAGTTTCGCTATTTCCTTCTTGGTCAGGATCAATCTACGGTTGCGCATGGGATCGTAGTCGGCGGGAGTATTCTTTTCCTGATAAGGCGGGATGAATATGTTGAGCGCGTACGCTTCACCACCGCGAATGAACACGAATGACCCGTCCAGCGAGCCGCGTCTCGACTTCAAGGACTTGACCTCAAAGCCAGAGAGCTCGATGCCTGTCTCGAAGGTATCGTTTATCTCATACTCGAATCTAGCTTTTCTGCGGTCGATTAACATTGACATGGCAATGATTATCGTATCACAACTTTGCACTTTATACTTTTACCTGTAGACTTTACGTCATGACCACAGAAACCGATTGGAAGTTGTTTGAATCAAACGAGGAGGCCTGGGATGCCATGCTCGCCGATTGTGCCGAGGCGGAAAAGAGCATATCGCTCGAACAGTTCATATTCGTGAACGACGATTTCGGCAAGAAGTTGATCACCGTTTGCGCGGAGAGAGCAGTGAAGGGCGTCGAGGTGCGTTTCCTCTGGGACGCGGCGGGCAGTTTTACCTTCTGGGGATCTAACATCGCCGATGAATTGAAAACGAGAGGCATTGAGTTGGTCTTTTGGAAAACCTTGGTGCCCAGCTACTTCAGACTGCCAGATTGGCGATACTGGTACTTGCGCAACCACCGCCGCACGATCGTCGTTGACGGCAAGATCGGGTACACGGGGAGCATTTGCGTGGACGAGCGGATGAAAAATTGGCGCGACGCCAATTTGCGCGTTGAAGGCGTCGTTGCAAAGCAGATGGAAAATTCATTTGACCGCATGTGGGATCGCGCGAGGCGCGCGAGGCCGCTTGCAAAGAAATTGCATTATCGAAACAACGAATTCCGCTATTTGACTAGCTACCCGGCGCCGGGCAGAAGATTGGTTTACCGAGAATTCGTCCGCGCTATCCGCAAAGCAGAGAGATATGTCTTCATAACCGCCCCATACTTTGTGCCAACACACCGCCTGATCCGCCTCTTGAGATTGGCGGCAGAGCGCGGCGTCGAAATCAAGATAATCTTGCCGGAAAAGTCCGATTACCGACTCGTTGATCTGGCCGCGCGGTCCTATTTCACCACTCTGTTGGAGTCTGGCGCAAGAGTTTTCCTATACCACGGCAAGATGATCCACAGCAAAACTATCGCCATAGACGACACTTGGGCCTCGGTGGGCTCGATGAACTGGGATCGCGCGAGTCTCCTCTACAACTTTGAAGCCAACATCGTCTCGACAAATGACCGTTTCGCCCGCGCGGTCGCCGCCAGTCTCAAGCGAGACCTCGAATCGTCGCGTGAGGTTACCGTCTCCGAATGGCGCACGCGATCCTTCATCGAAAAGATTCTCGAATTCTTGGTTAGGTTTATCAGGAAATTCTTGTAAGACGAAAAGACAAAATCAAAAAACGACGGAGATGTTATCTGTGATTACAGGAACAGCCGCGCAATTTTTATCTCTTCCCACGAATATCCAGCGCCTAGTCTGCGCTTGGCCGAAGAGAGGAACGGCAGACCGTCTTCGCCTATCTTGGAGTCTTTGAAGGCTTCGAGGATTTTCGCCAACCTTTTCTCAGGAATGAGAGATTTGAATCTAGATATGTCCCACGAAGGGTCTTCTTTTTTGATTTCTTCAATGTGATTGATGATCGTCTCTATCTTGAGTCCCCTCTCCGTCGCCACATCTTTCAATTTCATACCAGAATCAAGCAGTTGCTTGGTTTTCTCGATTGAGGAAAGTTTGGGTTCAAAATCCCCCACCCCTCCCTGCGGTCGGGGCACCACCTTTTTCAAAGTGGGAATCCGCACAGACTGCGCCGGCTCCGGCCCCAAAAATTCAATGTGCCTCTTCTTCAATTCATCGGCCGACAATACCGTGAGCTCTGCCGCCGACTTGCTCGAGAGTTCGCGAAAATGCTTGTCAAACTTGATCGCTTCTTCATGGACTTGAAGCGCGGTTTCATTCAAGCCAAGGAGAGAAAGACCTTCGAGAGTCCTCACCCTCGAGAGCGCCACATAGCCCATGCCCTTCTCGAACGATTGCGAGAGATCTATTTCCGCCGCGTCGAGCGACATGCCCTGACTCTTGTGTATCGTTATCGCCCATGCCAGCCGCAGTGGATACTGCTCTATCTCTACCGAAATCTTGCCGTTTTGGTCCGCTATGTGCCATGTCTCACGCTCCACGCGTATGTGCCCTTTCGCCGTCGCTACGACTATTTCAAAAGGGTTGCATTTCTTGACCGTGCCCAATGTACCGTTCACGAAACCTTTCTCGAAATTGTTCTTCACAAACATCACCTTGGCACCTTCTTTCAGTTTCAATATTTCCGGCGCCAAACAGCTTCTTTTGAGATTTTCGACAAGATTCTTTTTGCCTCGACTGGTCATTTCGTACCTTTGAAGCAATCCGTTGAGTTCCGACAGTTCCCTCTCGTTCTCCGCGTCCACATTCACATTGTGTGAATAGAGTCTCGTAACTGCGACAGCCGCGCCCACAGGCGAGAGCAGTCCTCCGCGAGGAGCTTGCGACGAGACGGAGGAGCTGCTGTC
>CAYHFU010000050.1:0-5153 GCA_964355985.1 uncultured Candidatus Saccharibacteria bacterium
GAGAGCAGTCCTCCGCGAGGAGCTTGCGACGAGACGGAGGAGCTGCTGTCGCCGACGAGGGAGCGGTGGCATCGAAGAAAATCAACAAAACCATCAAGAAGGTCACCGAGGACATAGAGAGTCTGAGATTCAACACAGCAGTCTCGGCGCTCATGATTGCCTTGAATGAAATGGAGAAACTGGAGACAGTCCCTCGCGCCGACTACGAATCATTCTTGAAACTCCTGGCCCCGTTCGCGCCCCATATCTCCGAAGAATTGTGGTCGGTTCTTGGCAATAAAAAATCAATCCATATTTCTCCTTGGCCGACATACGACCCCTCGATGATCGCCGACGAAACCGTAACCGTCGTCGTCCAAGTCAACGGCAAGGTGCGCAGTTCATTCAAGGCCGATGTGAATGTAAATGAAGAGGAACTCAAAAAGAAAGCCCTTGGATTGCCGGAAGTGAAGAAGTGGACGGAAGGGAAGGAGATAAAAAAAGTTATCGTGGTCAAAGGCAGGTTGGTGAGCGTGGTATTGACATAACAGTTTTATCGACTATAATACAATCATTCGCTGTCCCAGAGACAGTTCCGAGGAGGGTCTGGAAAGTCCTTCCGTACCGTTTGCTCCACACTGATGGAGTGTCGAGGAAACCCCGTCAATCGGGGTTTCCGTTCGTATGAGTATGTGTTCAGTGATGGCGGCGATTACCCGCTCGAAATCAGCGTCTGATATGTCGGATATCTTACGATCAAACCTTTTAGCGCTTAGCGTGCGCAGTTGGAATATGTTGATCGATCGTTTCTGACCGAGATGATTGAATCCAATGAGGAATTTATGAACACCGACGGTACTCGTGAGTGGAGCGACGAATAAGGAACTGGCGTTAAAAACCTTGATTACCAAAACAGGTCTTTCAAAATTTTTGTTCTTGCCGTTAACTTCGACTCCAACATTTTGACCAAGATTAACCCACCATATCTCACGACGCTTGGGAAAGGGCGATTGATTCGATATCTGAATTCTGCCTTGTACGCTCGACCAGTCAATGATTTTTAACAATTCGTCGGTTTTACTCATTTTTTCTTGGCACACATATTATGTTGATAATGAACTGACTCGCACCCGTCTGATCCCGAAAAGTGAGATCCTTCGCGCACTTTGTGTGGAAATTGTAACAAAATTTTTCTTCCGCGCAACTAGGCAGATTGAGTATTTTATGGTGTTTCGTGGTTATCCACAGCCCTCCTCTTGCGTGGTGAACGCTCGTTCACTTATAATGTACACATCCAGTATGTGAGACAAAAACGCGTACGAGACGATTAAAAAATAACTTTATCGCCACCATGAGCAAAAACGAAATTATCAGATCCTTGCGCTACGAGATCCGCAAATTGAACAGGATCATCGACAACAAGATCATCATGGGAATGTCCTACGGCGTCGAATCCAGAAAGCACAAATTCCTCTCCGCGCAACTCGACCGCCTGGTCCCAAAGAGGGTCGGCTGGCTGGGAAGATCTTTGAGTTTCGCGAGCATGTTCCTCTTTTGATCGCCGTGAATTTTTGAAACCATGAATCCTCACAGAGACAAAATAATGGATTTCTACTCCTCGCACCGTCGCATGCCAAGCTACGCGGAGATAATGCGACTCTTCGGCTACAAGTCCAAGAACGCCGCTTACAAACTGGTTGAACGGTTGATTGAACAGGGCGCGATTTCAAAAGACGCGACCGGTCGCCTCATCCCGAACCAATCCTTGAATGAAGTGCCGCTCCTCGGGCTAGTCGAAGCTGGTTTTCCGTCCGATGTAGACAGTCAGACGCTCGATACAATAGATGTGAACGAATATCTTTTTGAACACAAAGAAGTCTCATACCTCCTACGCGTCAAAGGCGACTCGATGATAGATGCCGGCATCCGCGAAGGCGATCTCGTCATGGCGGAGCGTGGCCGGCAAGCGAAACCCGGTGACATCGTCATTGCCATGGTGGACGGTGGTTGGACCATGAAGTATTTGCGCAAGAAGGGAGAGCGGGTATATCTCGAGCCCGCGAACGAAAAGTACAAGCCTATTTACCCCGAGCACGAGTTAGAGATCGCCGCGGTGGTCAAAGGAGTGGTGAGGAGGTATTGAAGATTTATGGTAGTGATTTTTTATCGAGGCGGTGGCGATAGTAATCTGATTAGAGGGATGACCGCCCAAGATATAGTTGATTATGAGATAAAGGAGCTTGGTAATATCCTTGAATTAAAATCCGACATAGATCTCTCATTGGTAAGATCGGAAAATGTGCGTTGGTTTACCGAGAGTAAAGAATCGGCGATTCAATACGGAGAAATTTCAAAGGTAATGGTAATGAACTATCGCATACTTGCTAGAGATAATGATGGTGGTATTTTAGTTGAATTTATGGATTAAGCCAATTCTCAAAACAGCAGAATTTGGTAAAAATACACAAGAGAGATCTGTTATAAGAAGTTATCCACACAATAGTGCTTGACTATTACGCATAATTTGCTACTATTACAGTAATACGAATTATTTCTAATAGACATGGCCAGCAACATAGATAAAAAAGAAAGGTTTAAAAGATTGGCATCCTCTCGTACGACAGAGATTTTAAAGCGAATTCGTACTCTCTCTAATTGTTCGAATAGAAGTGCTTATGATTATAGTGAAGATGAAATAAGTAAGATATTTAACACGATTGATCGGATTGTTAAGGAAGCTAGATCAAAATTCTATTTTCCTAAGACTGATGGTGAATTTAAACTATAAAGAGATATGAGCACTAACGATTTTGGCGAAATAATTTTGAAAGAGACCTTCGATCCAGGTCTGAAACATTCCCTCTACTCAAATTTTAAGAAGTGGACGGAAGCATTTCTGGAATTAGTAGATAATGCAGTCAGTAACAGAATACCCAATAAAATTCTGACGATACATATAAACAACTCAAAGAGACATCTTAGTATAACAAACGAAAATGGCTATGGAATGACAGTTGACGATCTACAAGGATTTTTAGAATGGGGAAAGATAAAACATCGAACGCCATACGACATAGGCGCTTATTCTCAAGGTGGAAAATCAGCGATGGGTTATCTTGGACGATCTATGACTGTCACGGCTTCTCCGGTAGATCAGAAAATATTATACCGAATTGAAGATAATGATCTTCATGCATACGATAAATTGAAAGAATATAGGGTCATAACCATGCCAAGGGAAAATCTCCACGGATATGTTGAGGTGAAAGTGGACGATATAAGTAGAAACATTAAAGATGATGAACTTGAGACTTTAGTTATGAATACATACAGACCTTTAATTGAAAATGGGGAAATCCAAGTCTTTCATAATCTTAAAAAAATCCAGACTGATCTTTTTCCACTGGACGCTGAGTTTCCAATACAAAAATTCAGTTTTCCAGTTAAAAAAGGTAACAAACATTACTACTCCGTTGAAGGGTGGATCGGACGACTCATCCCGCGAAGTGGTATCAAAGGTGGCCTTAGGTGTTATAAACTCGGTCGACTTATTTTGGATCGAGAATTTTTTGAACATCCGGATGCAAACTATAAGCAGACTCTAAATTTTTTATTTGGAGAAGTTCATTTGAATCATGTAACGGCTACTACCAATAAAACAGGATTTGATCGAGATTCCGACGAATGGGTTGAGGTGCAAAAGAAAATGTTTGAGATATTGAAACCCCATATCGACGACCTTCTAGGCCGAGAAATTCAAGAACCATCTGATGAGGAGAAGAACAGAGTTAAAAAAGCGAAAGAGATTTTCGAGGAGCTTCTGCGACTAAAGAAGATTGATATACGCGGCAAAGCACTCACTGAAATGTTTACGGAAGGTCAAAAAGTCAATGAGCAAGGACATAATGAGAGAAATACGGATCAGACGATTTCTAAAAGAAAGAATGATCCGGCTACGCCACCGCCACCTAATTCGGTAGGGAAAAGGAGGAGACTTAAAGAGTTTATGGATTGGACCATTCGTTCAATGGATGAGACTGTGAGGAGTAAAATCGAAGATAAAGACGGAAAACAATTACTCGTTATTAACAATTTATATTCTGGTTATAAGGCACTAAAAGGCAACCTTGTTTATCTGTTGGAAACGGCTGCTATTCAGATTGCCCGTCCAGATAAGGATGAGAAAATAACACCCGAAGAATACATAGAAAAATATGACGAACTGTTTTCATTTATATGTAGCAATATAGACACAGCAAAAGAAAAGCTAGAAAAAAGAAAGAAGAATTCTCACATCGTAGAATAAGTAAATCTCAAATATTTCATTATGGCCACATCAAAATCGACTTCAATAAAAGCGATAGAGCTGACAAAGTCTGTATTTGAATCAATACAGGGTGGTCTTGGATTATTGAAGTTTTCCGTAGAATCATTGACACCTATAGATGAAGTAACAGATTTGAGACCGAAAAAATGGAACATGATTTGCTCGTTTTTTGAAACATTCTACAGCTCAATACCGTCAAAATATAATGTATCCGTCGATCTTGACAAGAACATCGTATCTTCTATCGAAAAATTAAATAAAGATTACAGCCTCTTTGGAAATACATACCGAATTACAAAAATGCAGTGATTGCGTTGCCTATCATGAACCCTCTCGCGAACCGCATACGCCATCAAACCCTAAGAATATCACGATCTTTACGCGCCAGCCGATCAATGATACTTTGAAACGCGGAAAATCAACCTGAACATTAAGAAAAACATGAAAAAAGTACACGCTATTTCGTTTTGGGAAAAACACAAAAACCTAGTTTGCGGTTTCAGCACCAAAGCCCTCGGTAATATTTCGTTCCGTACCGGTGACAGAGATGCGGTTCGAAAGAACAAAGAAGCTTTGGCCGAAGAGTTGGGGATATCGTGGAGTGAGGTAATCGTTTTACCGCTATCCCACAGCAATCGTGTTCTCAGTCTGCCCGAGAGAACGGTAATCACGAAAGACGACAGTGGGGTATACGCGTCCGGAGGACGCGTGTTCACGCCACGGGCGATTCTCGTGCACGACAATCCCGAATGGCAATCAGGCATTGATGCCGTAGTCACGAACATCAAAGGATTATTTCCGACGATCATGTCCGCCGACTGTGCGGCTGTCGGCTTCTTTGATCCCG
>CAYHFU010000051.1:0-4710 GCA_964355985.1 uncultured Candidatus Saccharibacteria bacterium
AGACGACGCTCTTCCGATATATGCAAAGCCGGACCAGTGGCATCGGCGCCTATGTATATCCTCAATTTCCGCCCGGAAATCAGTTCTTTCTTCAGCAATTCCTTGGACGGCAAAATCTCCGCCACGCTTCTGGTCAAGATCTCGTCAATTGTCTTTTCTTTTTCTTTCTCGGTCATGGTGAAATGGTAACACAAAACCGCCTCCTTTCGGAAGTAACCGCACTGCTTCAATCTTGTCACAAGAATTCCTTGATTTTTCTATCCAAGATCGTTCGAAAATCTCGCATGAGTGACGCGTGGCCGGCCGGTAAAAATCTCCCGAGTTCTGAACGAAAGTTTATTTTGGAATATTCGAGTAAGTCTCGGACCTTTTTCAAATTTTCCGTCTCTCTCACGGTTGGAAAATTGCCTGACAAGAAAAAGTAATAATCGTAGAAGTCCCTCGGTTTTCTGCGGTTTACGAGCGCGTCGATCTTGCCTTGAACAAGATCCTCCTTCGACAATTGTACGAGAGTATAAGGAGGCGCGTAATCGCCGTTTATGAGAGTCCGTTCTCCCAGTTCCGACTTCTTTCCGCTCCTGAAAGAGATTTCAATCTGAATGGAGATCCTGCGTTCATGGAGAGTGAATGTCGCGATCGCGAGATATCCTCCGGTAGTTTTCTTGCTCTCGGATATTTCAATCTCAATCCCGGTGCGTTCAATCTCGGCAAACGCATTCGCCAGGATTTCTTCAACTTCAACGGCAGAAATATTCATCCCGGTAAAATCCAGATCCTCGGAAAAACGCGGACTTTCGTATATTATTCTCAGTGCCGTCCCGCCCTTGAAAAGCAGTTTCTCGGAACCCCTCTGCCGGTACAAAAAAGACAGGAACAGGTGTTGGCAATATTCCCGCAGAATATTTTCAATGTCGGTCTGCTTTGATTTGGCCAGTTTTTCAAATTCGCTTTTTGAAATCATAGTTTTTGATTGCATCGATGAGACTGTTGCGCTCAAACAATGCCGCAAAATCAACGACCTTTTTCTTGTCGAGATTTTCAAGATGCATACGTTCGTTCGGCTCTGATCCGTTCAAGTCCGAGAAATACAAATAATCAACCAACGCTTTTTCCGGTTGAGCCATGAGTACGGTCTCGCCGTCCATGTTTACGGGTCCGTAACCGGTAAAAGCCGTTCTCTTTATCTTTTGATAGGAAAAGGTTCCTGACGGCGTTTCAAATTCCCTCGTCGCTTTGGTGGTCACGGAAGTGACTGCATAGACGGTTTCCGGTATTACGCCGTAATGGGAAAGTGCTTTCTCCAGAGACACATACGAAGGTTGGTACAGTTTGTTGGCGACGGAATACGGAGACGGACTGCTGTCTTTGATTGCGTAAAATCCGTTCTTCAGTTTCAGGAATAGTCCGCTTCCAAGGTTGCGTTTAATAAAAACTGAGGCGGTGTTTTCACTTACGCCAAAAATGTCCTTGAATTCTCGGGGTGTAAACAACGGCAGACTCATTGATTTGAGCTTTGCCTCGACTTGTATGCGATTCAGTTTTTGTACCATTTTGTACCAAAAGTGAATTGGTACTATAACTATACGCGAAGCAACATTCCTGTCAAGAACACAAAACCGCCTTCGGAAGAAGGCGGTTTTGTGGATTTCGATCACTCATTCCATGTCTATGACGACTATTGTCCTTGCCTCTTCAAATATTCCCTTACAGCATCCCAAACGCCGCCGGTCTGATCATTCGCCGACGATACCGGCGTCTGCTTGATCCCTGAACTTGGAATGACCGAACTTACCGAGGTACCGTCGGCAAACTTGACCGTTATCGTTCCGCCGGAGAATGTCGAGGTTTCCGGCTGACCGTAGAGATCGAGGACGGTAGTGCCCGACGAAGACAGGTCTATCAGCGTGCCGTATGTCGTATTTACCTGAACGCCGTCTTTGAGAACAACTAGTGCGTAATATCCGCCATTCGAAGTTGACCACGCCTCGCCCGACGCGTTGTGGTTGATCGTAATTGACGAGATGTTACTCTTCACCGCGGCGTCGGCCGTGACCGTCGCCTGCCAATACCAATCGTTGGGGTTTTTATTCTGATACGCGTTCGGTATTCCCAACCCCGGACCAAAGCCGGTGCCGGCTTTGTCGACCGAAGCATCAACCATGGTCGCCGTCACTGAACTTTGTACGGTCGGCGGTTGAACGATGTTGCTCACTTGCACCGTCGCAGTCGTCTGCGCTCCAGCACCGGAAGCGTCTTGGACGGTAACTATCACCCGATAGGTACCGGCCCGCGAGTATGAGTGCGTGAATGTTGAGGTCTGAGATACTGACGAAACGGAACCGGTACTTACGCAATTACCCGATGAACATGTGACTTCGTCACCCCACGCAACTGAATAAGTTAACGGCCCGTTCTCCGGATCGTTCGCATTCACCGTCCATGTGCCCATCTGATTTACATTCAAGGTCGTCGGAGCAGTCAAACCTGAAATCATGGGCGGGCGGTTAGTTGATGTACCGGAAGTGATAGTGAAAGGGGAATTACTACCATCAGTTGGGCCAGAATTTGATGAGGGATTAATAACCGCAACACTCATAACATATGATCCGGGCACAGTATTTGCAGGAATCGTAACTACTGTACTACCATTATTAGGAGCTCCTTGTATAAGGATGGGGCCACTACGAGGATCTGGACCAGCGGGAAGAAGACCTATGTGTATGGTGTGATTACTCGGAACCGCTGAGTAACGAACGGTAATAGGCTGTCCGGAAACCAATGTCTCTCCCCCGTTCGGGCTAATGACAGTGATGGAAGGTGTAACCGTCGGTGGAACCGGCGTCTCCGGCCTGATGCTCGACGCCGGTATCGTTATCCTCGCGTTGGTGCCATCGGTGAAGTCAACTGAGAGATAACCGCCGCTGAATGCCTGACTGGACGGATAGCCGTAGGCGTAGAAGCTGTAGGAGCCGTAAGCAGGCACTTGGCGGGCGATGTTTTCAGATTGGATACTCAGAACTTCGCAGTTGGAGTTGCAAGTCTGCGACATGGTGGTGCCGAGAATGTAGAGCGACTTGCCCACCGGATTGTCGGAGGAGACAGAGGTTGACCATCCTTCACCGGAAGTATTGTGAACCAGCGTCATTCGCTTGATTGTCTTGGCGGCACCAGAATTGTTGATTGTTACTGCCCATTTCCAGTCTGGACCATGAATGTATACTGCGTTATTCCACTTCAAAACCTTGTCCTCGTTCGCTCCCACCAATTGCGCCGTGCCGGATATGTTACCAGTAGTGTCTCCTGATGTGATGGTGAAGTAGGAATCACTCGTATCGTAAGTACAATCCGGCAAATCGGAAGATGTGCATTGAGCGCCATTTGCAGCATTTGAGACCATTATTCTGTACTGACCATCGGGAATACTCCACGATTGTCCACTGGTCAGATAATCATACGGACCAATATTATTTGTATCCCAATCAAGAGGACCGTTGGCGTTTGCTCTGGTCTGAATCCAACCGATGACACTACCGTCTGCGCGCACCACGGACACTTTCACTGGAAACGCTTCACCGTTCCATTTGATCCATGTTGTTGACCTTCTAACTAAAGTCTCTCCTCCGTTCGGACTGAGGACTGTGATGGAGGGTTGGTTAGTGTTTGAAGTAGTAGCAATAGCGAAATTTACCGTATTACTCTGCCCGTTATCGTCCCGAACGCGAATCTGGTACAATCCAGTTCCGATATTTTCAATGAGCAAGCCGGGTAATTTGAATTTCAAAGTTGACCCGTCTGCCTGCGTAGATATATATTGACTGTTTACGGTACCTTTCAAGACACCGTCCTTGAGAAATTCAACAGTGATTGCGGACGGTATCGTGTCTACCAGACCTTTGCCAAAAACTGTGATTATGCCATTGGATGTGCCTGAAGAAGGGTATATTTTTTCAATGTATGGTCTATTGGATATGTCATTAACGCACGAAGCGTTTATCTTCTCCCTCGTCCTCGCGTCAAGCTCCCCCGTCGCAGGCAACCCTACGCTCGCTTGGTATCGGCCAACGGCGGCAGAGGTTGAGGGGCCGAAATATCCTTTCGCGACGGCGCCGGAAGAGATGAGGGGAATATCAAATCCTTTGGCGATAAGCCAAGTCTGTAGAGCGACTACATCGGCGCCGGTGGAGCCGATGGTGAGATTTGTCCTGAATTGGTAGCATCCGTTACCGCCACCGCCTCCGCCACCACCGTTATTACACCTGTACAAAGCATTGAGTTTCGCGCGTGTGGAAGGACCGACATAGCCGGTGCCGCGGGCAAGGCCGTTGGGAGTGAGGATTTCAGAAGCGTACTTTTCTTGGAAGCCGACGACTGCGGCGGCGACTTGTTCATTGAAGTCTTCTCCTAAAACGCGCTCGTTACCGGGATTTGCGATAAATCCTTCCCGTATAAAAGCGTTCACCAAAGCGTCGACGCCTGCACCTCTGTCTCCAATCCTCAAATTCGCAGTCCAGCTGTAACAAAATACGAAAGGAGGAACCTGTGTCGCTGAGGGGTTTATGTTGACTGCCAAAGCAGACGAAGTGGTCAAAACGATCGCCAACGCAAAAACGGCAAGCGGAATCGCGAACGGGAACAATGATTTTTTCATAATAATTTTCGGGATAATACCCAAATATCGTGGCATGAAATCAGACTCCTGTCGCTTGGTTA
>CAYHFU010000052.1:0-4546 GCA_964355985.1 uncultured Candidatus Saccharibacteria bacterium
GGCGGCGAATTCAAGGATTTGCGGGAAAACTCGGCGAAATTCATTTCTTCTTTGTCCTTGAATGAAAAGCGCGGTGTGCTCGGTCGCGAGGCGAAAAAAGAGATGTCGCGCGCGCACGAAAAAACCGGAGACGAAGGGGAATACGGCTTGGGTCTGGACATAGACTGGCAGAACGGATCAAAGATAATCGGCCACGGCGGCAATTACAGCGGCTTTACGGGTCGCACTTTACTCGATACGACGAATGATGTCAGCATCGTCGTCTTGACGAATACGATGGGCGCGCCGGCGACTCCGATCGCTTTCGGCATTCTCGACGCGATCCGACGACTGGCGAATCCGGACAAGGATCTCTCAGGAACGAAGAAAGTTAACGGCGGCGCGTACGAAGGCCTTTACAGGAGCGTTTGGGGAGACGATGTCGTAGCGCAAGCAGGGAACGCGCTCGTCGCCTTTTCACCGCAAACCAATTCACCTCTCGGAAGAAAGGCGACAGTATTCGTACCGACCGGCAAGAAAAATGAATTTATCATGAGAGACAAGAGTCTATACAGTTCATACGACGAGCCTGCTTGGTTCGAAGGTTTCAAGAACGGCAAAGCGACGATTTTGATGGAAGCTGGGTCGCCGTTGAAGAGGGTGAAGTCGCAGTAACTATCAAACAGATCACCTATTCTATCATCGCGTAGCCACTTGACTTTTTGGCGTAATTGTGTATTATTAACGCCAGAAGTCGCGTGCGTAAGTGCGCATATCGACGAGGTATAAAAACGAACAATCAACAGTTCTTTGACTTGTGAAAAAACTGAAACACCTGACGCGCGTATGGGCGCTTTGCAAACCATACCAACGGTATATTCTTACCAGTCTATTACTTATGCTGGTATGGCAATCGATCGCTTCCGTGCAGCCAATCTTGCTTGGGCGCATCGTCACCGCAGTGACCGGACGCGATGGGCACTTGTTCATCGTTGCTCTGCTCACATGGCTCGGACTTGCATTGAGTCGAGCCGTCGTCTTCTACTTGAAAGAGTGGTTCGAGCTAAAGAAACTTGATTTCGATCTTTCGCGGCACATGTCGCGGATCTCGATGGAAAAGTTCTTCAGCATTTCGATGGGACAGCACCATCTCGGCCACTCTCTGATCAAGAAGGAAGTCATCCGCAAGGGCGAAGCGGCAGTTATTGGGATAGTCTTCCAATCAACTTATGAGCTTGTGCCTATTGGTCTCATGATACTGCTACCGACTATTCTGCTATTGGTAAATGCATGGCAGGTCGGCGTGTGCGCACTCATTGCCATCGCCATCTTCGCTTCATACTCGGTCTTCTACAACAATCGCTTTGTTCCGCGAATCCGTTCGCTGGACACATTGGCGAACAAGATCGGCAAGAAACACGGCGAGGTTATCCAGAACACGGATGTCGTATACATCAACGCTCAGGAGGATCGGGTTAAAGTTGAGTGTGACGCCGAAAATGTCAAGAGCGCAGTTGAAGGAATACCCTTGTGGTGTTCCTACATCAACTGGTTCTATGTCGGCCAGTGGACAATCTGGATTTTCCAGGCGGCTTGCATGGCCGTCGCCGGCTATCTTGCCTTCAATGGCAAGCTCTCGACCGGTATGTTCGTGACAATTTCATGGTGGATTATGTCCGCTTTGGGCACGCTCACGAACATCAGCCACATTCAGCGTAACCTGGCGAAAAACATTGGTCCAGTGATCAAGTACTTCCGATTTCTCGACTACGAACCTGACATCGTGATGCCCGCCAAGCCCGTTCCCATCGAACACTTGCGCGGACGGATCGAATTCCGGCGCGTAAGCTTCGCGTATCGTTCACGCACCGACAAGGACATGCTGAACGACGACACTGACGATGAGGAAGAGAAGAAGGAAAAGTCCGGGACGTCGGAAATTCCGGCACTCAAGGATGTCTCCTTCGAAATCGAAGAAGGCAAGCGCTATGCGTTTGTCGGAAGATCCGGCGCGGGTAAATCCACCATAGTCGGTCTCATCCTTCGTGCATTCGATCCACAGGAAGGACACGTGCTTGTGGACGGCGTCGACATCCGGATGCTTGATTACAAAGAGCTTCGACGGAATGTCGGCCTCGTGCCGCAGGACGTCGCGCTCTTCGACGGGACGATGAAATACAACATCACCTTCGGAATGAACGGTTCTGTCGAGAAGGTCACGACTGAAGAGCTTAACCGTGTCGCCAAGCTGTCACGCGTCTCGGAATTCTCCGATAAGTTGGAAAAAGGCTGGGAGACGATGATCGGTGAACGGGGCATCAAGCTCTCCGGCGGTCAACGACAGCGCGTCGGCATCGCCCGGGCGCTCATCAAGAACCCGCACATTCTCATCTTCGACGAAGCGACGTCAAGTCTCGATACTGAGAATGAGGCGCGGATACGCGAAAGCATTCGGGAAGCGTCGGTCGGCAAGACTACAATCATCATTGCTCATCGTCTGGCTACCGTCCGAGACGCGGACAAGATTCTCGTCTTTGACGAAGGTAAGCTGGTCGGAGAAGGCACGCACGACGAGTTACTCCAGTCGAATGAGTTCTACCAACGATTGGTGCACAATC
Source organism: uncultured Candidatus Saccharibacteria bacterium (assembly GCA_964355985.1). GTDB lineage: Bacteria > Patescibacteriota > Minisyncoccia > Phycocordibacterales > PALSA-1337 > C7867-002. The sequence continues at coordinate 2,598 of CAYHFU010000052.1, forward strand.
AAGTGATCATGGCATAACGCCGATTCACTCTCACGCCGCGGGACCAAGCGTCTCGCGGCTTTTTTGTTAGAAAAATGATACTATAAAACCCATGAAGAAAATCTATTTCATTCGTCACGCCGAGAGTGAAGGAAACATAAGCGAGAATGGCAATTTGAATCATTCTCCTTTGAGCGAAAAGGGTCGAGAACAAGCCGAATTCTTGGCCAAAAGATGCGCCGGGCTGTCCGTCGAAGCTATAATGACGAGCTCGCTCCAAAGAGCCGTGGAAACCGGTCAGATAATCGCCTCATCGTTAGGGATGACAGTCGAATCGTCGGATCTGTTTGCCGAACGGCGGAAGCCGTCGACGGTTTTTGGCCAACCGCAAGGAGCCGATCACATCCAAACCGTATGGCGGTCGGTGTGGGACAATTTCCACATTCCCGGCTTCAGGCATTCCGACGAGGAGAACTTCGACGATCTCAAAATCAGGGCAAAAGAGACCCTGGAGTATCTGGCGTCGCGGCCGGAAGAGAATATTCTCGTCGTGACCCACGGAATATTTCTGAAGATCCTCGCTGCTCTGGTAGTTATCGGACCTGAATTGGACGGGCGAGAATGCAGACGGTTCATGTCTGTCATGGAAATCGAGAATACGGGATTATCGGTCTTCAAATATGACAGTGAAGAACCTCTCGGCCGTTTCTGGATCCTTTCGACATGGAATGATCAGGCGCATTTGGGATAATCCATGATTGTGCGACTGGGGGGATAGGATTACTCAGACTTAACAGTATAAATTCTCACTTATGTACAGAAAAGGCGTTTCGGTTCTTATTGTTAATAAAAAGGAGAGACTTTAGAAGACGCAGTATACCGCGAGATGCAGGAAGAACTGGGTATCGGAAAAACATCCCTTCAATTTGTAGGCCAAAGCGATGTTCCTGTAAGGTTCAAATTTAAGGCAATCAAAATGACTTGTGACGGCAAGAACTATAGACCTATGAAGTTCAATATTGAACTCGGGATTATGTCAATGGCAAGTTGACAATAATTATTATTAAATGTTAATTTATCATTGGAAATCGACAAGGAAAGTACGTTCAAAAAACGAGTGAATACGGACTTTTATCTATCGAATCTTGTTTCTAGACCAATTTTTGGCCTAAGACATCCTTAACCTCAATGCAGTAACCTCTGAAAGGAGTTCGCCATGTCTGATATTGTTCTCTCTGGAATCCGTGCTACCGGAAGGCTCCATTTTGGAAACTTTCTCGGGGCGGTCCAGAATTTCGTGAAGTTCCAACAACCCGGCAATACATGTCTCTATTTCATCGCCGATTGGCATACGCTCACGACGCTCAACAACCCTGAAGAGCTTCGTGGTAATCTGATCGAGATAGTGAAGGACTATATCGCCGCCGGGCTCAACCCCGAACAATCGATCATTTATGCCCAGTCGAGCGTGCCGGAAATATCGGAACTGTGTCTCTATCTCAGCATGATTCAACCTAAAGGTGAGTTGGAGCGCATCCCGACTTTCAAGGAAATGGTTCGCAAGAATCCGGACAATGTGAATCTTGGACTTGTAACCTACCCAGTCCTCATGGCAGCAGACATCTTAGGTCCGAAAGCGACCTTGGTTCCAGTTGGAGAGGACCAGGTGCCTAATGTTGAATTGGCACAGTCAGTTGCGCGGAGGTTCAACAATCGTTTTGGGAAGACATTCGTCATCCCCAGCATGATGACCTCAATGGTCAAGGTGCCCGGTCTCGACGGTGCAAAGATGGGAAAGTCGGAGGCAGACAATGCCATTGACATTAATTCTTCCATCGATGTTATCCGTGAGCGTTATCAGAAGAAGGGTGTCACCGACATCCAGCGCGTACGCGTATCGGATCCCGGTGATCCTTATAACCGTTGTCTCTCCGTGTATCCTGTGCACGAGTTGGTGACGGTTGGCGAAA
>CAYHFU010000053.1:0-4534 GCA_964355985.1 uncultured Candidatus Saccharibacteria bacterium
GTAGCGAGCCCTACCAGCGGGTTGCGATTGGCTCGCGGAGGGAAGGTGTCGGCGACGGGCGCGGGTACGGCTAGCGAGCGCTTGGTATTAAGAACCCATACATCATCGGTGCAAGTGCGATTCATGGAATCAATCAGAGACAACCCTCATCCGTTCAAGATCATCATTCCCGGCAAGGTTTACAGGAACGAGGCGACTGACGCGACACATGAGGCGCAGTTTTACCAAATAGAGGGACTTTACCTGAACGAGAAAGTCTCTATGGCGGAACTGAAAGGCACGCTCGAATACTTCTTCAAAGAATTCCTCGGACCGTCGGCAAAGATCCGCTTTCGTGCCAGCTTCTTCGGCTTCGTCGAACCGGGAGTCGAAGTTGATGTCTGGTGGCAGGACGCGAACGGCAAAGGTAAGTGGTTGGAGATGTTCGGTGCCGGCTTGGTCCATCCGAATGTCATCAAAGCGTCCGGTCTCGACCCGAAGAAATGGCAGGGGTTCGCGTTCGGCGGTGGTATTGATCGGTTGGTTCTCTTGAGGTATGGCATTGACGATATTCGACATCTCTACTCGGGGGATTTGCGACTAATTAACCAATTTTAATCATCATGAAAACCGGCACCTACAAACATTCAAAGACTGGTAATTTGTACAAAGTGCATTTTATTGCCAAACACTCTGAGACCATGGAAGACATGGTTGTCTACGAAGCTTTGTATGAAAATGAAAAATCAAAATATTGGACTAGACCACTTTCAATGTTTACTGAAACGGTTGAAATAAGCGGAAAGAGAGTTCCAAGATTTGAATTCGTAAAAGAATCATGAAAATCTCCTACAACTGGCTGCAAGATTATTTCAAAGAAAAACTGCCGCAGTCGAGTGACTTGGCGGAACTCATCAACGCACACTCTTTCGAGATCGAATTGATCGAGAAAGTCGGCGAAGACACTGTCTTTGACGTGAAAGTCATGCCTGACCGCGCTCATTACGCGCTTTGCCACAAGGGGATTGCGAGGGAGGTAAGGGCGATTACCGGTATGACGCTAACCCATCTTAATGCGCCCGCCGCCGCGCCCGGCGCAGCCTGCCACAAGGGGCGAATTTGCCGTCGCGTCGCGGAGGAAAACGAAGACACTTCGTGGGGGCGAGGCGGGAGAGGCGGGACTGTCGAATCTAAAGTGTCCGTTTCCATTCAAGACAAAAATCTTTGTTACCGTTACATGGCTCGTCGCATCGAAAATGTGAAAATCATGGAATCTCCCAAATGGTTGAAAGATCGTTTGGAAGCGATAGGCGCGAGGGCCATCAACTCCATTGTGGACGCGACCAACTACATCATGTTCGACATGGGCCAACCCCTGCACGCTTTCGATGCCGATAAAATCAAGGGTGGCATTGTCGTGCGCAAAGCCAAGAAAGCGGAGAAAATTGAATTATTACCCGAGTCCGTGACGGTTGACGGAAAATTGGTATTGAAGGACAGGTCTCTGGAATTGACGGAAAATGATTTGGTAATCGCCGACGATGAGGGTCCGATTGCCATTGCCGGAGTCAAAGGCGGCAAAAGGGCGGAAATTTCCAATGAGACTAAAAACATAATACTCGAATCCGCCAATTTCAACCCGGTCTCCATTCGCCGGACTTCAACGCGATTAAACATTCGCAACGATTCTTCAAAGAGATTTGAGAACGAGATCATCCCAGAATTGGCCGAGGAAGCGATGGATCGAGTCACCGATTTTATATTGGAACTTTCGTCGGGCTCATTAGTCGGACCTACTACCGACGAATGCAACCGAAAGACCGAAAAGAGAGACATCGTTTTCACTCCCTCATTCATCGGCGACAAACTGGGCGAATCTGTTCAGAAAAAGGAAATCAAAGAGATTTTAGAGTGCGTTGACTGCGAAATCACTGAAAGAGATGGGGAAATCGTCGCCACGCCGCCTCTGGATCGATTGGATATGGCGATACCCGAAGACATTGCCGACGAAGTCGCGCGCATCAAAGGTTACGATGCCATGCCTTCCGCCTTGCCATCGGAGTTGAAGGAAAAGACGCCGCAAGACAAAACTTTTTACTGGTCCGAAAAGGTCAAAAACATTCTGGTCGAGCTCGGGTTTTCCGAAGTCATACTCTACTCGCTCGCTCCGAAAGGCGCTTTTGATATAGAATATCCGCTTGCGAGCGACAAGGCTGCTTTGCGCGAGAGCATTGTGCCAAAGATGCAAGAATCTCTAAAGATGAATGCGCTCAATGCTGATTTGCTTGGTCTCGAAACGATTAAGGTATTTGAAATCGGCAAAGTGTTTCCGAAGAGTGGCGAAAAGACGGTTTTAACATTTGGAGTTATAATTGCGAAAAAGAAAAAAGGCGTGACGGCTGAAAGTATTTTGAAAGAGACCTTGAACGAGGTGTGGGCTCGATTGAGTCTTTCTACTGAGGTCGGACATCAGTACGGTTCCGCGGCTAAGAATAAGGACGGCGGTTCACCTAGGTCTGACCTCGGCGTGATTGAGCTCGATCTCGACGCCATTGCTAATGCATTACCGGCGACTGGTTCTGTTGTCGATCTCGACTTCAAGCCGTTGCCAAAAGACAAAAAATATCAACCATTCTCGCCGTATCCGTTCATCGTTCGTGACATTGCCTTGTTCGTACCGAAAGACGAATCCGTGGAAAAAGTCTGGAAAGTCATAACCTCACGATTGGACGAAGAAAAGATCAGGGAGCCGAGGTTATTGAGCATCACGAGGTTTTTTGACGCGTTCGAAAAAGACGGAAAGAATTCTTTTGCTTTTCGCATAGTGTTGCAATCAATGGAGAAGACGCTGACCGATACGGATGCAAATTCTATAATGGAGAAAATATATTTCGAGGTCAAAAGAAATAATTGGGAAGTCAGATAAAAAGTTACGACACGATTTTTCGCGTCTGTGAACTTGCGCGATTTATTTTTCGGGAGTACAATTCCAGTTACAATTCATATCGTAGCCGCGTTGGTCATATACGCACTTTAAAATATTTGTGACGCGGACATTGGTTTGGTTTCCCGGTCGAATTATTAAAAACTAATTATAATCCGCGCATGAATACAATGATACTTTCACCAATGCAAAACAATTTCGTCACAAAAGAGGAACTGCGAGAACAACTTGAAAAACAAAAGTCCTATATGGACGGCGGTTTCGACGGAGTACTCAAACAGATCGATATCGTCGAAGGCTTCCTCGACGCCTTCAAGACGGAAACCAATAAAAGATTAGATAAAATCGAATCAAGGCTCGATGCCGTTGAATCAAGGCTCGATGCTGTTGAATCGAGACTAAGTTCGATCGAGACAAAAGTCAGTTCTATCGAATCGAAGGTCGGTTCTATCGAATTGAAGGTCAGTTCTATTGAATTGAAAGTCGGTTCTATTGAATCAAAGATTGACATGCTTCAGGAACAAGTTGCTTTGTTAGTAAAGACCGTGAATAAGCTCGTAAAATAACAATATCAACTGTCCGAAAAATCGGACAGCTGTCGCAATGTGAACAAGAAATACCCACTAACAAAGCCGTATTTCCGGCACTTTTGAGCGTGCATTTCATTCAAGGACTTGCTATAATGTAGAGGTAAAGGCGAACAGCTTTTTCTTTTATAATGAGAGTGTAGCGATTATGTCAGATCAAAATACCAAGGAAAAACAGATGAAAAAGGGACATAAAACTGATGAAATGGCCGGCAACTACGACGCTTCGGCGATTACCGTACTTGAAGGGTTGGAGCCGGTCAGGAAGCGTCCGGGAATGTACATAGGCACCACTGGTCCCGATGGCTTGCATCACCTCATAACCGAAATATTCGACAATTCCCGCGACGAAGCCATGGGCGGCTTTGCCAATGACATCGAGATAGCCCTCCTGCCCGGCAATCGTGTGAGAGTCGTCGACAACGGCCGCGGTATACCGGTAGATATGCACAAGCAAACGAAAGTTTCGGCGCTAGAGACCATCATGACGACTCTCCATGCCGGCGGCAAATTTGACCACCAGAGCTACAAAGTCTCAGGCGGTCTCCATGGCGTCGGTGCGTCCGTCGTGAACGCGCTTTCGGTATTTTGCAGAGTCGCCGTGCACAAGGACGGCGGGATATACGCGCAGGAATATTCCCGCGGCAAGAGGAAAGCGGCTGTCAAGAAAATCGGTTCGACGAAACAACACGGTACCATCGTAACATTTGAACCAGACCAAGAAATTTTCAAAGAAGGCGTGAAGTTCGAGTGGAGCCGCCTCGTCACGCACATGCGCCAGCAGGCATATCTCGTAAAAGGGTTGCGTATTTCTGTAATAGACGCGCGCGATCAGGTTGCAACTTTCGGACAAGACGAAGAATTATTCTACATTCGTGAGACCGGTGTCGAAGCGCCGTCGTATACTTTCTACTTTGAAGGCGGTTTGGTTTCGCTCATCAAGTTCACCAATCAACTGTTGAAGCCGGCGCATAAAAACATCTTTTATGTGGATAAAGGCGCCGAAGGGGTCGAGTCCGTGGAG
>CAYHFU010000054.1:0-4457 GCA_964355985.1 uncultured Candidatus Saccharibacteria bacterium
AGATAGACCGGCAGGAATATCAAGTTGGCTTGGAAGTGGTCCATCCACATTTTCTTGAAAGGACCGAGCTTCTCAGGGATCGCATAAGCCATTATCCAGATGGCCGAAAATCCTAGAAGGAAGATCAATATGAGAGTACGCCAAATCGTCGCTATGGCGGCCGCCAAGAAACTCAAACCGGCCAAGACCTGCACCAACGCACCGGTGTAATTCGCCAGAATGATTTGGACCAGCCGGCTGTTTTCGCCGGATATGCTCGAGTCGAACGGGCCCTTGCCGCCCCACCACTGGTTGACTTGAAGCGCACTGTTGAAGATTCCCGACATGCCGCCGCTGCCATCTTTTACGGATTTCGAGATTATCGTACCCAAAGAATCGTTCGGACCGTAAGTCGCTTTCTGGTCGGGTGATATGGCGTTGTAAAATTGCAAAGAGACGATGTTCGAGGCGTCAATTGCCACCCGTGCAAAGAAAAAACTGAAATTGATCAATATTCCCGCGATGATGATGCTGAATATGAGTTGTTTGTATTGAGCCTGTTGTAGATCCAGAATCATCTGGATCGCCGCCCACAAGATGAAGAATATGAGCAACATGCTGGAGAAATCTCTAATAGTGTTCCATACCGTGTAGATTATGTCATTACCTTGGATGAACGCCCCCAAATGAGTCGTCAACTGCATGCCGACATTAAACAATGTGCCGCACATAGCCAAGAACCAACCAGCCATCGTAAAGACAACATAAGCGATCCCAGCCATTAGCTTCAAGATAAAGCCGAAAGTTATATCATTGAGAAAACTCAAAACACTGGCCGCGTGCGCCGTCTCTCCTGTTCCCGCCCAGACCAAAAGAACGAGGCAGAGAATGGGAAAGATTTTTTTGGCGTGGCGGGATTTCATTTGTGTTTTTCGCGTCGAAGCGCGGCAAACCATCAAAGACCGAGATTACCGAGAGGCGCAGCGCAAGCTTGACCGAACCTGGCGGCTTCTTCCGTGAGCGGGACGAGCGCGTTCCGCAGGGACTCAGAATCTTCCTGGGCGTACTGAGTGTCCATCGGCGTGACGAAAGCCGTCGTGGAACTGGCGTTTCGTTGGACTTGGGAACCGCCCTCAATCGCCGTCTTGAACCTTTCCGAGACCGCACTCAGGGAACTGACGGTATTGGCCTTGTCAATGTCCGCGAGCAGTTTGCCCGTTGCCGCGAGGCGCGCTTCGGCGCCACCCAGCCTGTCTCCGTAGACGCGTTCGAGCGGAGCAACTTTCGCGGCGAGCGCGGTGTCGATCGCCGCGATCTGCGTGCGGGCGTAATTCGCGTCATAGGCGTACTGAGAAGACGATTGTCCGAGCGGGTTTATCTTGCTTTCGAAGCACGACCTGGCGTCCGAGTACCGTTGCCTGGTCACCGCGATGGAGCTGGACGCTTCGGCGTAAATCTGCCTGTACAGCGCGGCCTCGTCGTAATATCCGATGATCGAATTCCTGAGCGACAATTTGGGACTCGTCAATTGTTCCTCCTCCGACTGTTGGGCCAGGCGTTGCGCGATACCGGGCAAGTTGCCCCCGCCGCCCGAGCCGCTAGCGCCGCGCAGTCCGCCGGTCAAGACCTGGCTGACTAGCTGGGTCATGAGCGCTCCGACGATTTCGTTTATCGAATCCGCCAGGTTCAGCGTATCTTGCGGTATGCCCAACGCTTTGTTTACCGATCCTCCGATGACGGAACCCGGCGTTTGAGTCTCGCAATTCCTGTAGGTGACGGTGCCGGTCTTCTTGTCGACTTTCTTGTCCACACTCAAGTTTCCTCCGGTGTAAACATCCTTTCCCATACCGACCGACTGGTTCCCGCTCTTGTTCAGGGCCGAGTAGTCCGCGCCCATACCCTCGTCAAAATCTCTCTGGGATGCCATGTCGTCCGTGCTTACATCGGAGCATTTTTTCCACGACAGGAATCCCCCGCCCTGGATAAGGTCTTGTTTTTGCCTGTCTTCTGTGACCCCAATCCTTTGCAAAAGATCGCTTTGTGCCGTGATGTAGGCCCCGATGGCGTTGTTTTGCGGATCGGTCGTCATCGTTATGAACGCCGGCCAACCGCCTTGGCGGAAGTCGCCGCCCATGAATCCGCCGATCGAGTAGCCGTTGATCGTTGAATTCTGCACATTCTGTATCACGCTTCCCAGAGTACAGCTGTACCGTGGGTGTTGCCTGCTCTGTCCCAGGGCCAACGCCAGACGGATGTCTATGTTAAAAGGCGTGCATAGTCCGGACAATACGCCCGTATTGGCGATGAAGTCTCCGGTTATCTGGTCTCCCACATCGAGGAAGAATCTTTCCGGATTGGTCAGGAACGACGGATTCCCCTGGAATCCGCTATTTATCCAGTTAACTACGCTGGCGGTGATCTGCTGCAACAATATTTTCGCGAAAGTCCACGCTAAGGTGTCCAGTACATAGCTTTTTACCTGTTGCAGCGTCGAGTCAATGGTTCGCTTGATGGAAGTTAGACTTGTGTCCGCCACTACTACGACTGGAATCGCGAAGGCGACGCTAGGTCCCACTTGCGTGAATAGCGTGACGGCCAACAAAATCACGGCGATCTTTTTTTTGGACTTCTCGAGGAAATTATTGTTCATGTTTTTGGACGGTGGTTTTGTTGGAGCCCGGTCCTTGAGATCATTCGTTCCTCGCTTGCAACAAAATGCCGACCGATGAATAATAAGCGTCAATTCCGGACACGGCCGAGGAAATCTTCTCGTATCCGGTCGCGTAATCGCTGATTGCTGCGATACCCTTTGCAGGATCCTTGTTCACCGTGCGTATTGCCTTGGCGTTTTCCGCCACGGTCGTCGCACCGTTTATGAGATCCAGGTGATATCGCGCGAGCGGCGCCGGTACGGACACGCTCTTCAGTCCGTTGGCGATTTTATCGTAGGACAGGACGATCGCATCAATCTCGGCCAAGATCGCCATGTCGCCATCGTCAAAAGCGTTTTTCGCTATGGTGGCGGCGTCTTGTTTCGGCATTTTGCCCAAAACGGAAATGGTCGCCACGGCATAATTTTCCAGCGCGGACTGGCTAACATCGTCGGATATTTTGATGTCGCTCATCGTATAAACGGGATTCGATATCAATCCGCCTATCCCGCTTACGAAATTATCCGCCATGTTGCCGACTATCTGCGGATCTTTCTCGAGTCCGGCCTCTTTCGCGGCCCAAAACTGCGTGAACAGGTTTATGCCCAACTGATCCGTTACAGTCAGCGGTTCGATCGGAGAGGCGGAGTTTTTCGGTGAATTGTCGGCGAACCGTACCATGCTCGTAGAGTCTGAGAGAAATTGTTTTCGCCAATCCGCATTTTCTCCGTCGGAAGAGATTTGATAATCGTATGGAGTCTCAGCGACGGTTTCCAGTCCTCGCGGCGGCGTTCGAGCGACTCCGTAACCGGATTTTGCGTACCAAGCCGCGATGCCTACGACGGCTGCGCAGATCACAAAGACGGCTAGCGTCTGTTTGTTAGAGCGGGATATTGCCATGCCAACATAATTATAGCAATTTTTCCGCTCCACAGCGTTCATTCTGTGGATAAGAAAGCCGTCAGATCAAACCAATTTTCCGATTTCATATCTTCGGCGCGCGTTTTTTTATTCAAGGTCAATCCCGACCAAATCCTCTCCAATACCCCGCGCTCGATCTCACTCTCCAAATTCCTGATCAAAAACTTCCTCTTGTGTGCGAATCCGGCCTTCACGATCGTGAAGAAATGGCCGATGCTAATGTCGCTCTCCCTGAATCGCGAGTCCGATATACCCGTTATCTCCAGTATCGCCGAGTCCACTTTTGGCGGCGGTGTGAAAGCTCCTCTCGGCACCTTGGCGATTATCCTCGGCATTCCGAACGCCTTCACCGATACCGAAAGCACGCTCTCCTTGCCGTCGCACGCGACGATCCTTTCCGCCACTTCCTTTTGGACCAACAGGACCATCTTCTCCGGCCTCGGTTCGTTTTCCAAGAATTTTTGCAGTATCGCGCCGGTAATGTAGTAAGGAATGTTCGCGACGATCGAATATTTTTTCTCTGATGGAAGGTATTCTTTCGAGTCGAGTTCCAATATGTCGCCGTGAATTATTTGCAGCCGACCATCTCCAATAAATTCGGCAAAATCTCTTTTCAGTAGTTCAATCGCGCGATCGTCCTTCTCAACCGCGACAACTCTCGCTCCTACGCCCAAGAGTTCTCTCGTCAACACTCCCGTCCCCGGCCCAATCTCCAATACGGTATCGCCCTCCTCTATCTTGGCCGCGGCAACGATTTTATCAAGTACTGACCTTGAATTGAGGAAATGCTGACCTAATGACTTTTTTGGTTTGATATGCATTTAAGTAGATTAGCATATAGGCCAGACAATGCCCGCGCCCTCTCGGCGACAACAGTCCTCCGTCTCGTCGCAAGCTCCTCGCGGA